>CATKZA010000009.1 GCA_949841235.1 uncultured Clostridiaceae bacterium | reverse complement strand
CAAGGATGGGACAATGATTTTGAAATGACATACAAAACACCAACGCTTAGCAAGAGCATTGATGAATTTGAAAAAAAATACCATCAAAATCAGAAACCGCTACTGATGCAAACATTATGGAAAACACTGGGCAAATCCCCTCTATTATCTGAGCAAGCATTTGATATCGTCATTTGGAGCGACTATGCTTTCTCCAGACTATTCATTGATAGTTCTTATGAGAACGTAAAAACCATGAGCAGACCGATGCGGGCAACCGCTAGGCTTGCGAGATGCCTTTGGGAATTAAGCAAATCGGGAAAAATCCGCATCACTGATATCTACCGTCAAATGGCATTTGGAAATCAGACAGATAAAGAATTTTCTATCCCGGGAAATAAATGGAGGACATACGTAGAATCGCCTCGCACAGCCAAGCCCATGCTTCACAAATCAGTAGTTTACTCAATCATTGAAAATGGCTATATTGATAAACTTAGTCCTGAAAGACGTTTTGACCAAACCCTTTACTTTACTGTTCGCAATTGACCATACGATATCACGATCAAAATACCGAACCAAGGAGCAATGACCATGAAAATGATACTAAAAATATTCCGATCAGATATGAAGGCCCTTTTCAGCAATTTCTTCGTCCTCGCCATCGCCCTAGGTCTCTGCGCCCTGCCTGCGCTGTACGCCTGGTTCAACATCTATTCCAACTGGGATCCCTATGGCAGCACGGGAAATCTGCGGATTGCGGTGGCGTCCCGGGACAAGGGCTTTGCTGACAGCACCGGGAAAACCTCAAACGCCGGGGAGGAAGTCATCAAATCCCTAAAAGACAACAAAAGCATCCGCTGGGTATTCACCTCTGCGGCATCTGCCAGAAAACAGGTAGACAGCGGGGACTGCTACGCCGCCATCATCCTTCCCGAGGATTTCTCCCGGAATATGTATGACGGTTTCCGCCAAGGGCTGAAGCGCCCCAAAATTCAATACCTGGTCAACGAGAAGAAAAATGCCGTGGCCACTAAGATTACGGACACCGCTGTCTCCAATCTGGAGAACAGCCTTAACGAGATGTACATCTCCATCTTAGTGAGCAACGTGTTTACAAAGGAGGCTCAGATAGCGGACAGAATCCGAGAGGAACAAGCGGTGACCACGCTCCAGGAGCGCATTTCCCAGACAGCGGACACCATCTCGGGATACTGCGCCACCCTGAATTCCCTCCAGCAGGCAAATAGCAAATTAGGCGGCACCTTGGAGGATGCATCGGCAGATTTGGAAAACCTCAAGCAAAGAACAGAGAATATCAGCGAGAATGACAGCAAACTCTTCTCCCGGATCAGCCAGAAGAACCGTGCCATCAATCAGGCACTCTCCTCTGCCACCCTAAGCATGGAGAAAGCCAGTTCCGCCAAAAGCATCTCCCAGCGGAAGAAGCTCTATCAGAAAGCCGCCAGCCAGTTAGAGAAGGCCAAAAAGGAATTAAGCAGGTTCTCGCAATTCCTCAAGCCAAGCGCTGTGACCGGCACCATCGCAGAAAGATACCATGCTCTGACAAATCAGGCAAGGGAGCAGATTGCCAGCATAGATGCTTTGAAAAAGCGGCTGGATGAGGTTTCAGAGAGCAAGAAGGACGAGATTTCTACAGTTGTAGAAAATACGATTTCCAATCAGATGAACGCCATACGAAAGGCATACCAGGGCATTATCGTCCCCGCCAGCGAGGAATTGGGAGAATTGCTGGACACCCTGGAGCGGGATAGGAAGCATGCCCTGGCGAACATTGCAGATGATGCCGATCTGCTCCAGACGATCATCACCGGGGCAGATGCCACATTGCAGTCCGCAAACAGCGGCATGACCTCCCTTTCCCAGACGCTACAGCAGATTACTCAAAAATTAGACAGGATCTATACCAGTCTGGGCACCCTGTCAGACAGCGAGCTCCTTCAAAAGATTTCCGACTTCGTGCAGCGGGACCCGGAGGGATATGGCGCATTCTTTGCCACCCCGGTAAAAATAAAGACCCAGCGAGTGTACCCGGTGGAAAACTATGGCTCCGGGGTCACTCCCTTCTACACCACCCTGGCCATCTGGGTGGGCGGAATCTTCCTGGTATCCCTATTGAAGGTAAAGCCGGATGCGAAAAAATTTCCGGGAGCAAAGCCCCACGAACTCTTTCTGGGGAGGTACATCCTATTCTTTCTGCTGGGACAATTGCAGGCCTTGATCATCGTGGCGGGCAACCTGATGCTCCTCCACACCCAATGCCAGCTGCCAAGACATTTCTGGCTGGCCGCCGCATTAGCAAGCTTCACCTTCTCCCTGCTGATTTACACCTTGACCCTGTCCTTCGGCGACATCGGCAAGGCGTTTATCGTAGTCATCGTGGTCATCCAGATTGCCGGCTCCAGCGGCACGTTTCCCATTGAAATCCTGCCGTCCTTTTATCGGAAGATCCACATATTCTTCCCCTTCCCCTATGCCATCAATGCCATGCGGGAGGCGATATGCGGCATGAATGGAAATGACTACCTGATCTACCTGCTGGAACTGCTGCTCTTTGCCCTGGCCGCATTGCTCATCGGACTGGTTCTCCGCCTGCCCTTCCGCAGTCTCAGTCACTTCGTAGAGTCACGGATGGAGGACACGGAGATCTTTTAATACATATATTTGCCAAGCGCGACGCAATCAACTTTAAATGAAAGGAATGGTATCTCCATGAACGAACAGAAAAATTACCAGCAGCTATATCAGGATATGATGGAACAGCAGGAGAAGCTCCATGCCCGAAATCGGAAACGCATCCGCACAGGCATTCGGTGCATCCTAATCATCCCCCTCTTCTTTCTCCTGCTCATGTTCCTGACGGGAAGCAACAAGGTGCTCTTCCTGACCCTGTGGATCGCCTCCCTCTTCCTGCTGGCCGCTTACCTGATTTATGTGGAATACGGGGACTTTCGGATACAGAAAGCCATCGCACAGATTAGCAAAAGCGAAGAGCATGGGCAGAGGAGCCTTTTGGATAGCGAAACAAAAGAGGGCGGGCAAAAGAAGCGCTCGGACAGCGAAACAAAAGAGAGCGGGCAAAAGAAGTTCTCGGATAGCGCAAATATTCTGGGCATCATATTGCATGACTACCGCAAAATCTCCACCAATGTGGTAGCCATCGTCATCATCATGGGGCTGGTAATCCTCCCCTCCCTCTATGCCTGGTTCAACATCCTCTCCAACTGGGATCCCTACGAGGAAGATGCCACCTCTCGTTTGAAGATCGCAGTAGTTTCCAAAGACAAGGGCTACGAGAAAAATCAGATCAAACTCTGCGTGGGGGACACGGTAGTGGAATCCCTCTCCGCCAACACCACCATGGGCTGGGCTTTTCCAAAAAATGAACGGACGGCCATCAATGGCGTATATGACGGGGACTACTACGCCGCCCTAGTCATTCCCGAAAACTTCACCAAAAGCCTGGCGGTAGTGCTGGAGGGCGAACTGTCCGGGGGAACGATTTCTTATTACGAGAACGAAAAAAAGAATGCCATCGCCACAAAAATCACCTCAAAAGCCAAGACGGCAGTACAGAACCAGGTCAACCGCTCCGTCTTTGCCGCCGTGACAGAAATTGGATTGAAACTGGGAAATTCCCTGAAGGAAATACAATCCCAAAGTGCGCCGGAACAGGCATTGACAGAAAAATTAGACCAGATTGACCTAGACATCACCGACGACCTGGCATCCCTCCAAGCCATCCGGGATGCCGGAACTACCGGGAAGGAGACATTGACCACCGTCAGCAAAATGTGCGACAAACTGACGCAGGATCTCCAGACCGACCTCTCCCTCCTCCCTGGAAATGCCATCCGGCTGACAGGGCTGCAAGCGGCCGGCGTACGCCTCACAGACTATGCGGACACATTGAAAACTGCCGGCTCAAACATCGACGAAACCAGAAAAATATTGCAGGAACTGCAAAAAGCACTGCGGGAAACAAAAAAAGGCATCGCCGAAATCACTGGAAACGCCCGGTTCCAGGAGATGTTCGCCCTCCTGTCACAGGATCCGAAGCAATTTAGCGACTACCTTTCTTCCCTTATGGAAGTGGATACCCTTCCCGTATACGAGACCGCCAATTACGGCTCCTCCATGGCTCCCTTTTACTCGGTTCTGGCCATCTGGGTGGGAGCATTGATTCTGGTGGCCATCATTCACCTGAACATCCATCCCGCCCCGGGAATGGCCGCATTAAAGACCTACCAGGAATTTTTCGGCCGCTATGCCCTATTTTTCCTGATTGGCCAGGCTCAAACCCTCTTATGCGTGCTGGGGGACCTGTTCTTTCTCGAAATCCAGTGCCAGCACCCATTCCTCTTCTGGCTGGCGGCGGCAGTGAGCAGCTTCGTCTTCACCATCATCATCTACTCCCTGACCTTCGTGTTTGGCAACGTGGGGGAAGCGCTGGCAGTGGTAATCATGGTCATCCAGGTGGCAGGCACCGGCGGCACCTTCCCCAAGGAAGTACTGCCGGACATCTATCAGAAGGCCTTTGACTTCCTGCCCTTCCCCTACTGCATGACCGCCCTGCGGGAATGCGTGGCAGGGATGTATAAAGAGGACTACTGGATTGCACTGGGAAAACTCCTCCTCTTTGCCCTGTTCTTCCTAGCCATGGCACTGCTGCTAAAGAAACCCTTCCGCAAAATCAATGCCTATATTGAAAGAAGCAAGGAAAAAAGCGGCCTGATGGTATAGAAGGCCGCTCAAGATTTACTGTACTGTTCCACGATCTTTAGAATCTCTTCCCTGTGCTCCGGCTGCTTCGCCACCAACTGGTCAATCTGCTTCACGCAGTCCGCCTTAATCCCCTCGTTGTACTCGATGCGCTCCCTGAGAATCTGACGGCGGGCATTCAGCTCATGGCGAATCTCCACCATCTCCCGATTATCCACGATGGCAAGCACCTGCCCCGTCCAGACCTCGCTATCTCTCAATCCCTGCTGCCGAAGCAGCGTCACCAGCACATCGCAGTAATAATTCAGCTGCTCCGTATTCTCACGGAACTTCCTCTCATACTCCTTCACCTTGCAGTACTCATTCCAGAACTGCTCGAACTGCGCCCCATTCTTCACGCCAAATTTCTCCCGGCCATACTCCAGCACATTCAGATTGTTCACGCACTTGATTTTCACCCGGTTCAGGAGGAGAATCGCCTTATCCATCTTTCTGTCCGCCAAGGTCATGCTCCTCCGGTTCTTGTTGGATTCCACAAAAATCACCGTGGCGGAAATGGCTGCCAGAAGCACGGTAGCCAGATAGGGAAATGTCATATCCGCCTTCAGGGTATAATAAGCCGCCACAAAGAGGGCAAACATGGATACAATGAGGAAGATTAACAGCTTGGCCAGCTTCTTCAATGCATTCTGCCGCTCTACGATCTCCCTCTTCTCATGCCTGATCTTCTTCTTCTCCTGGTGAAGTTTCTCCAAATCTCCCTCAATCAATTTCTGGTAGTTCTCCGTCTCATACATCCGCTTAATCTCATCTACCAGATCATCCTCATATGGCTCGAAACGGCGAATCACGGCCTCCGGGATAGAAAGGTTTCTATTCTTATACTGGCTCCGCTCCCTGGTCAGCCGAACAATATTCTTCCCATAATCCAGAAGCTGCTTTCGTTCCTCTCCCTGGATTCGGTCAATTTTCTGGATGTCCAGCAGGGAATCCGTCACCTCCTGATACTCGCCCCGAATACTGTCAATCTGCTTCTCTGCCTCACGGATTGCCTCGCAGCAGTCAGTGACATACCGCTTCCTGTCGTCGCCATACACCGGCTTCACCACTTCCCGCTCGTAAAGATCCGGATTCTTTTCAGAAGTCTCCTCCTCCGAATCCTCCTGAACCTCATTGCGGGCTTGCCTTTTCTGCTCCCGCAGGGCATCCAGTTTCTCCCTGGCCTGCTGCTCCAGAAGAGCCTCTTCCTCCTCTATCCGTTTTCTCTTTCTTCTATTCCAAAAAGCCATGACGCTCCTCCATCTCAGATGCTAATCTGCTTTCGATATTCATTCTTCCAAGCCGCAATGGTGCTGTGAACCTTCTCATAATACTCTTCCATATTTCCACTTCGCACCAGCCCCCGCAGCTTCTCCACCCGCTTCGCTTCCCTGCTGCCGCCGGCCAGCTCCATAGCCCGCTGGTACTCTTTGTCCCACCTTCCCTGATCCTCCTGGGAAACCTCCAAATCATTGATCAATTTCTTATAAGTCCCCACATCCTTGCACATCCGCAGGGCATACATGCACTGAGCCAGAGACTCATCCCGATTATTTTTCTCATAGGCCTTGAGAAACAAATCGGAAGCCTTGTGAAACTCCCCGATATTCACATAGGCAACCCCCATATTGTGGAATAAATCCCCATACACCGATGCCTCCGCCTGGAGAATCTCATCGCTCTCGAACACCTTCTCATACTCCTCCACCGCCTTCTCGTAGGACTGGCAGCGAAGGTAATTGTCTCCCTTATATTTTTTCCTGGCATAGCCCGGCAGATGCTCTGTCTCGTCAATAATTCTGATGAGTTCCCGGATTTCATCCTCCTCATAATAATCACAACTACAGCACAGGGTAACCACGATATCCTTCATATTCCGATGGTCATCAATGAGCCGCTCCAGCTTGTCCGCCGTCTTGTCCATATGCAGTTCCCGGCGAATCCACTGGGCAAACTCCCGGTCAAAGACCTCCTCCTGCATCATATAGATATTGTGGCGGATATAATAGCACACCTCTTCCATCGAGTACACATTCGTCTTGGTCAGTCGAAAATGATATGGCTCCCTCGCAAGTTCGCTGCTGCACTGTATCAGTTTTCCCATAACCTGCCTCCCTTAGTATTTTGACCCTTGTATCAGATGGTTACTATTCACAGCCGTTCATCTCATCATGCGATAGACCCGCTGCCTGACGGCATCGGTCGCCGCTATACGGCTTTGTCTATCTTATGATGGGATGAACAGCCTCCACAGCATATTTCTAGAAAAGAACCAGAATCTTATGTGCAAGCACAACGATTCTAGTCTATTTCTAGAAATAGCTGTGAATAGTAACATCAGATGGCAATATGCCGCTCCCACACTCTGTTGCTCCCGGGGCAGAACTCCCCGAAGCCATTGTCCTTCAACGTGACGATGCAGGTACTGCTGTCCCCAAACCGGATGCGGATGGTAAATCTGGTCATCTTATTCTCCCTGCCGGCAAATCCGCTGAGGGAGAGCATGTGGGCTCTGGACTCCCGCTTCAATACGTTCTGCACGGTAATCTGAATTTCATCCTCCTCATCGGGAATCACATCCACGCTGGCATCCACTTCATTCCACAGGGAGCCGGCCCCCACCATCAGCACATCCTGCACCTCCGCATCCCGATAGAGCCGCAGGGAGATATTGCTGTCAATCATATCTTCATCTAGGAAGAGGCAATTCTCCAGCTTCCCCTCCCCGGAAAGTTCCCTGGCGGCATAGCAGGCCCCTCTGGTAAAGAGATTCTGCCCCCGGAACACCCGGCGCCCGGTACACAGTTCCTTCAGGGCATCCCCCGCCCAATCTCGCTCAAAGCCCTTGCCCGTGACATACACCGTGGTGACATACTGCTTGTGCAATGCCGCCCCCGCCACATTGAGAAAGGCGTAGGAAATCTGCTCCGGCCCCTCCTCCGCCAGTCCCTCCCAGTCCAGTCCCTCCGACAAATCTTTCTGTACGACACCGATAATAAGAGGCATGGTCTTTCTGTCAATATCTATCTGGGAATACAATAGTTGATTGCCCTCCAGCTGAAACATCCCCACATTATTCACCCACAATTCCTTGGGCTGACTGATGGCATAGTACATATAACTCTGCCTGTGATTCTGCACCACCAAGGCATTCTCCGGCAATCCGATCTCCCGGCCAATCTGCTGGAGATATCTCACCAGCTTTTCTTCCTTCTCTGCCAAGGTAATTACCAGCTTCCGTATCCGCTCCCTGGGATAATATCCTTTCAGTACGCTCAGCACCTTTACGAGAAATCGCTTCAAAACCTGGTAGCTCTCCACCGTGTAATCCCCCACCGTAATGGTATCTTCCCGCAACACATCTGCCAGAAGATAGGTGATCCTGATGACCTGCTCCCGGGAAGGTAGCTCCTCGTCCGCCCAGTACCATTCCCCCCGGGCAGGATTCACCGCAAGTGCCGTGGGAATCTCATAGCCTCTCTCCCCTCCCTTGTCCCTGCCGATGGGTACCGGCTCATAGGTGGTAAAGTCAAAGCAATTCACCTGGGTGACCTCTCTTCCCAAGTCAACCCCCACAAGCAATGTCCTTTCCTTATCAAAATCCAAATCCAACAACCTCCCCTACTCTACGGGCTTGAACAGCGTATCCACGCACTTCTTGGAAGTGCCCTCCTAGTCCACGGGCTTGAACAGCGTATCCACGCACTTCCTTGTCTCCACATATTCCCGCATCATATCAATCAGCGTATTCTCCTCATTCATCTCCTGGGCAATCATCATCAGGTTCAGCATATGATACCGGCTGCTAGTGCGCTCATTGTCCATCGTCTCATCAAACTTCACGCTGACGCTCTTGGTAATCACTTCCCCCTCCGGCCGCAGTTCGGAAATATAGTATTGCAGTATTTCATCCTGAAACAAGACAAATTCCTTCACACGGATTCCCTGAAACATATCCCGCATGGTCTCCGTCACATATTCCCCCTCCTCATATCCCGACGAGATCAGATAATGAATCTTTACCTCATATTCAGGATTGGTGGTATAAGACACATAATACTCGTCCAGAATATGAATGGGCAGGGACAATTTGCCGTAAAAATCCCGAAAGAAGGGGAATACCTTCTTCTGCTCATACATCTTGTTCACATGGTAATCCGCAAACTTCTTTTCCTCCTCCGAAAGTTCCGCCTTCTGGCTCAGATACTTTAATGTGGCAATCAGGCAGAACACATTGTCCTGAATCTGCACATCCTTATAAAAATATCCGAACATCTGGCTGGGAATCATCCACCCCCGCACCATGTAGTTGTATGCCACAAACTTCATAAATGCCAGAATCAGCCGCTTGTCCTTGCCCGCTTCGTAATACTGGTAGAACACGTCGTAGGCATCCGGCAGCATTTCCTCCGTGAAGAGAATCTGCCCAAGAATCCGCTCCGCAAAGTCCCCCGTATCAATGGAAAATCCCTTGGCATACCGCCAAATCTGCACCAGGTCGAAAATCCTTCCATTATAATATCGGCACAGGTATCCAAGCATATTCTCATCGAAATGCCCGCTCTGGAAAATATGCCAGGCAATCCGCACCAGATGCTTGTCCTCCTTCTCCATGGTTCGGGCAAATGTTTCAGAAGAAACTTTCAGCAGTCTCTTTCCGTCAATCTTATCATATCCATAGAGGGCGATTCCCTCCATGGCCTTGTCAAAATATCTGCGCACCGTGCAATACTCGATAAATTGCACTCGATCCCCGGGAGTGACCAGCCCCCAGTCCAGCTGTTCCAGCGTGGCATCCAGCAATTCCCCCTCAAAATTATCATAATAATACCGCACCAGAGAGCAGAAACTCTTCCTGTAATGATATCTGCTGAGATTGGCGATCTTCAAAATATCCCGGCGGATATCCACGATCTCCCTCCCGGACTGGTTCATCCGCTCCGCCCTGTCATAGAGATACAGAAGCAATCTGTCATCCTGGCAATGCATTTCATAGCAGGTCATGGCAAGATGTTCCAGATGAAGCAACTTATTCACCGTATAATCCACGGAAAGAGCATATCTGTTATCCAGGGCATCCGCCAGGAATATCTGGTAATTCTCGGTAAAAATCTGCACCACCGCCCGCCCCTTCACGAACGGGACAAACTCCTCCCCCTTCAATTCCCTGTGAGTCACATACACTCCCACGATATCCGGATTCTCGCAGAGAATCTCATGGCTGACCATCACGGCGGGAAGTTCCGAGGCAATGGTCTCATTGACGCACCCCTCCTTGATAAACTCCTCATATAGCACTGCCAGATTATTGCTAATCCTGCCCGCCGCCAGCTGCCGCAGGGTAAAGTCCTCCATCATCTGGCGATAGGACTCGTAAGTCTCCTCCATCATTGACTTATTCCGCACAACATAGGCATACAGCATGGCCTTTTTGGTCACCGTCAGATGATTGTCATACAAGAAATAGAGAAGGGTGCTGTCCTGCAGCTTCATCTCCTGACTCTCATCAATGGAGTACATGTAGTATTCATACAGATCTGTCAGTTTCAGGTTATGCTCCACCCCCAAACTGTACCAGTAAAATGCCCTCTTCCCGGTAATCTGCCCATTCATCAGCATCTTGCAGATGGAAGAAAGCATTTCCTCATCCTGAAACTGCTCATAAAATCGGCACAAATCCTTTAGCACGGCCTCGGAATAATTCCTCAGCCGCCCCGCCAGATAGCCATAGCGCAGTGCCACCTCCTTCTCCACGAACTGCTTCTTGCTGCCCCAGTGAATGGCCTCGCAAACCCCCGGCGTCAATTCCGTCAGCAACCCGGGAGCATCGTTCAAAATACTGCATATTTCCACGAACATCACCGGGCTGTGGCAATTTCTGCCCAGCTGCACCACGATCTCCTCATACTTCTTTCTCTCCAGCTGGTATTCCGGAGACAGGTACAATAAGAACCAGAGCAGCTTCCAGTTATCCCTGTCCCTCTGATAAAATTCCTCAATCTTGGCAACGCAGGACTTCGTCACCTCTTCCTCCCCCGCCCACAGACCTTTGAGATAAAGATAGGCACAGTATTTTACCGGATGTTCCCGCTCCAATTCCTCCTCCTGCTCTTCCAGGAACGCCAGGCCATTTTTGACCGCAGACTCCCGGTGTCCCATGATTCCCAAATGGATGCGGAATAACTGGGTCACCAGTTCCATGCCTGACTTCTCCATCGTATAGATTACGCCCTCTACTTCTTTCAGGTACTCCTCCCTGTCCAGCCGCCCCATGCAGAATTCAATGTAGAGGTGGGTAAGCTGGTACAAATTGTATCGATTCTTTTTCCTGACCTGCAATTCCTCCCAACGGCCATTCTCTCTGGCCGCCACAATGTCTATGTCTATCTTCTGGCTGATATTGGACACCGTGATCCGAGCATAATTCTTACCGGGCTGCATCTGGTCCACGTCCACCAGGAAAGGAATGGAGCAGGTATTCCCCGCAAAATCTTCCGTCCAAATGATCTTATGCTCCGGTATGACAAAGGGGCTGTCTGATTTAATATGGTACTCTCCAAAGCCCCAGTTGTTCTTCGTGAGGATAAACCGATCGGTAAAACTCCTAGAGCAATCATCATACTGAAAATCCTGCCTGTTCACAGTCAGCCGGATAGGCAATTTCTTATGTATGGCGATGAGGAACTCCTCCAATGCCATGCCCCGGCTGGCTCCCTTGGAAAGCCCCCGGTACAGGGCAATATTTTTGTTGTCCCGGTACAGGAATATCTCCTCAAAATGGGGATTCCGAAAGAGAGCGGCGGCCTCCTCCGGCTGCTCCTTCGCCAGATTGGTAAAATGAAACAAATCCTTGATTCTTCCGGTAGACACCTGGCAGGAAGGCACCCCCATCGTCCCCCGGAAAGGAAGCACCACGGTGCCGCAGCTGGTAATCACGATGACATTTCCCTTTACCGTCTCCCCGGGTCGGAGAGATTCGCCGTGAAAAATATAGGGTATATCATTCTCCACACCCTCAAAAAACTCTTCCGGCAATTCCAGAAAGTGGCAGTCCGTGCTGACCTGGCCCCGCAGAAATCGCTTCTTCTCATTGGTCACCGAAAAGGAACCCTGATAGGATTCTCCCGCATTCACCTCCACCTCAATTTCCCGGTGGGAAAGCTTCAGCGCAGAGGGACTATATTCAAAAACGCCTTTTGCCGCCTGATTGACTTTATCTCTCATAGGTTCCTCCCGTATCTTCACAACTAGTGCCAGCGTATGCATATCGATTCATTATACCACTTTTTGCAGTACTCTTTCAAGAGGTGTTTGGCATAGTCGCAGGGCGTGAAATGGAATCGTGAAATGGAATATCAACAGAGAAATTATTTCTTGCATGAAAGGAATTGACAGATCTGCAAATCCTTGGTATACTTTTCCATGCATAGGGGAGTAGTTAGCGCTTTGGCGTGGCTAAGCCAACAAACTCGGCTGTCAGCGGGATATGGTTTTCTGTGCAGCCTGGCTTAATCTTAAATAACAAGACTTTTGCACAGTTATTTCTGTGCTTGAAAGTCCTCGGATGAATGAAAGGTGCAGTGATAACTGCATCTTTTTTCGTTGTTGGGAAAGTGAAAGGAGTGGAAAAATGGGGCTTAGTGAATTATTTCTAATTGCCATCGGCTTGTCTATGGATGCCTTTGCAGTGTCTGTGTGCAAAGGTCTGGGCATGTCCAAGTTTAACTTGAAACACGGGGTGGTGATCGGTCTTTTCTTCGGAGGCTTTCAGGCGCTTATGCCGCTCATGGGCTATTTTGCAGGCATTGGCTTCCAGAAATATATCGAAAGCGTAGATCACTGGATCGCTTTCGCACTGCTGGCATTTATCGGAGGGCAAATGCTGTATGAGGCATGCAGGGGGGAAAAGCAGCCGGACAAGGAAGGGGACGCAATCAAAATCCGCCAGCTGCTTGTGCTGGCCATCGCCACCAGCATCGATGCCCTGATTATCGGCATCACCTTCGCACTGCTTCCGGGGACGAATATCTGGACTTCCATCACGCTCATTGGCTGCACGACTTTTGTGCTGTCCGTAACCGGGGTGGCCATCGGCTTTCGATTTGGCAACAGATATGAGAAGAAGGCGCAGGTTGCGGGAGGCATGATTCTGGTACTACTTGGCATAAAAATACTTTTAGAACATTTGGGGATTCTATAAAAAAGGTGCGAAGTCTTTCCAGGCTCGCAAACACCTCGCCAGGAAAGGCTACGATCGCACCTTGGAAGAACGCAAAATCAGCGTTCTTCGCAACGAACACTTCGAGCAGTTTCCTTTTCGTCTATAAATGTGCGAAGTCTTTCCTGGCTCGCAAACACCTCGCCAGGAAAGGCTACGATC
>CATKZA010000008.1 GCA_949841235.1 uncultured Clostridiaceae bacterium | reverse complement strand
GTAGAGCTGGGACAGCCCCAGCTGGTCGGCATTATCAATGATAATGGTATTCACATTAGAAATGTCCAGCCCCGTCTCAATGATCGTGGTTGCCACCAGCACGTCAATCTCCCCATTGATAAAGGACATCATGATATTCTCCAGTTCCCTCTCCCGCATCTGGCCATGAGCGAAGGCCACATTGGCATCCGGCACCAGCTCCGCAATTTCCATCGCCACCTCGTCAATGTGGCGCACCCGGTTATAGACATAATAAATCTGTCCGCCCCGGGCAAGTTCCCTGTTCACCGCCTCCCGAATAATCTCGGGATTATGCTCCATCACGAAGGTCTGGATGGGCAGACGATCGATGGGCGGCTCCTCCAACACGCTCATATCCCGGATGCCGACTAAGCTCATATGGAGAGTTCTGGGAATGGGCGTGGCACTCAGGGTAAGCACATCCACATTCCCCTTCATCTGCTTGATCTTCTCCTTATGGGTCACGCCGAAACGCTGTTCCTCGTCCACCACCAGAAGCCCCAGATTCTTAAATGAAATGTCCTTGGACAGCAGGCGGTGGGTGCCAATGACAATATCCGCCTGCCCCTTCTTCAGTTTCTCAATGGTCTGCTTCTGCTGTGCGCTGGTGCGGAATCGGGACAGCATCTCCACGGAAACGGGAAAATCTCCCAGCCGCTCCTTCATCGTATTGTAATGCTGCTGAGCCAATATAGTGGTAGGCACCAAAAATGCCACCTGCTTCCCATCATTTACCGCCTTGAAAGCGGCACGGATGGCAATCTCCGTCTTGCCATACCCCACATCCCCGCAGATCAGCCGATCCATGATCTTGGTACTCTCCATATCCCGCTTGGTATCCTCAATCGCCCGAAGCTGATCCTGGGTCTCCTCAAATGGAAAGAGTTCCTCAAACTCCTGCTGCCACACCGTATCCTTTCCGAAGGGATACCCCTCCAGCTGCTGCCTCTTGGCATAGAGAAGCACCAGTTCCTTAGCAACCTCCTGAACCGCCCCCCGCACCTTGGTCTTGGTCTTCTTCCACTCATTAGAACCCAACTTATTCAACTTAGGCTTTCTGGCATCCTGCCCCGCATATTTCTGTAGCACGTCCAGCCCGGACACCGGCACATACAGGTCTCCCCCGTCCCCGTACTCAATCTTGATATAATCCTTCGTAACGCCTTCTACCTGGATTTTCTCAATCCCCCGATAGATTCCTAATCCATGGTTCTCATGAACCACGTAATCCCCCACGCTAAGCTCGTTGAAACTCTGAATGCTCTTCCCGGAATATTTCTTCTGGCGACCCCGCTTGTTCCGCATCTTGGCGCCAAAAATATCCGCCTCCGTCACCACCACGAACTTGGCAGTTCCGTAACAGAAGCCCTTCCTCAGGAAGCCATAACTGGTCATCACCTGTCCCGGCTCCAACGCCACATCCAGCTTCTCCCGGTAAAACGCCGGAATATCATAGTCATTCAAATCCTTGCCCAGACGTCCAGCCCTGGTTCTGGAGGCGGACAGCAGGAGGACGGAAAAACCATTTTTCCGCCACCGCTCGATATCCTCCACCAAAAGTTCAAAATGCTTATTGTAAGAGCCTACAGGCTGTATTTGGACATGGAAAGATTCCTTCACCTGGATTCCCTTGGGCATGGAGTCCAAAATTGTCAGATACACCGCAGGCTTTTGCTGCAACATGGCACTGACTTCCTCCGCTCCATACAAAACTTTCATCTGTCCCGGAAGGAGATAACCCTTCTCCAGCCTACCCTCCATGCTCTCCCGAAACTCCGTCTCCACCGCTTCCATCTTCTCCATGCAGCGGACAGGCTCATCTATGAAGAACATGGTATTCTCGCTGTCGAAATAGTCAAAAAATGACCCGGTAGCCAGAGGAAAATAAGAGATGAAACTCTCCAAGCCCATGCGATTCCCATAGTCCTCGTAATTGGATTTCACCGTGTTCACCAAATCTGTCAGGCGATTCGCCGCCTCATGCTTCTTCTCCCCCTGAAATTTCTTCCGCAGTTTTTCCTGATCCTTCTTCATATTCCGGAAGGCTTCCCGAATCTCCCCATCCGTCACGATAAACTCCGAAGCGGGAAATATCTGAAAAGATGCCATCCGCTCAATGGAACGCTGGCTCTCCGCATCAAAGGAACGAATGGTATCAATCTCATCCCCCCACAGCTCTATGCGGTAGGGGCATTCTTCCGTGATAGGAAACACATCCAATATGCCTCCCCTGATAGAATAATCTCCCGGCATATCCACCTGTCCCTGACGGCAATATCCCATATCCGTAAGCTGGCGGCTCATGTTTTCCAAGTCCACCGTATCTCCTTCGGACACATGGATGACAGCCCGCTCGTAGATAGACAGTTCCGGCAGAAATTCCATCCCCGCATCCATCGTGGTGACAATCGTCCCCGACTTCCGCCGCAGCAACGCCTCAATCACTTTCAGCCGCTCCGCCGCCAGCGCATTTCCGTGAACATCTGCACTATAAAAAATCACATCCTTTGCCGGAAAGTATAAAACCTCCTGGTCAAATATGCGATAATCCTCTACCAGTTCTCTAGCCTTTATTTCGTTTTGTGTTACAATCACCTTCCAGGAAATATTTTCCGAAAGCCCATAGATAAAATGCAGTTTCTGGGAATCCATGCAACCGGAAACATGCACAGGCAGAAGTTTTCTGTCTATGCATTCCCTTGCACTGCGATAGGCATTGATTTCCCGCAAGGGTGCCAACAATGTCTCCATCTCTACCCTTTTCTTTCTAATTAAAACGATTCATGGCGGCCTCGACCCCATCATTCATAATTGCCTCGCATGCCTTGCATGCCTGATTAAGTGCCTCCCGCATCAAAGGCTCCTCCTCCTTGGGAAAACGCCCCAGCACATAATCCACCAAGTCCCATCCCTTGGGCTTCTCCCCCACGCCGATGCGGACTCTGGGAAACTCCTGCCCGCCCAGATGGGCGATGATATTCTTGATTCCATTATGCCCTCCGGCACTTCCCTTGGGGCGGATGCGGAGTTTCCCCGGCGGCAGCGCGATATCATCATATATGACAATCAGCTGTTCCGCCGGATCAATCTTATAGTAATCCACCAATTCCCTCACGCTCTCGCCGCTTAGGTTCATATAGGTCTGGGGCATGGCCAGCAGCACCTTCTGTCCCCCCACCACGCCCTTCCCGATCAAGGCCTTATGCTTCTTGCCATCCACGGAAATGCCATTGGCATCCGCCAAAGCAGTGATGGCGGAAAAGCCGATATTATGCCTGGTACCCGCATATTTGCTCTCCGGATTTCCCAAACCTACGATAATATACATATTGTCCTCATTTCTATCCTGCTCTTTCTCCGAATCACTCCTATTTTTATCCGATCCCTCGGAAATAGCAGCTACGCATTTCCAAAGTCTTTTAAACATACGGCTAAAAGTTCTTCTTCTCTTTCTTTTGCCCGATATGAACGGTCTCGCCCTTATAGCTGGCAAGAAGATCCACATCCACCACATGGCGGTTATCCATGGTCTTCTGGATATCCTTCACCGCAACATCCACATACTGATCCGCCAGATTCAATACCTGGTTATCCCGGAAGGACAGAACAAATGGCTCCAGCACATTCATGGGACCCTCAGCAATCACCAGTCCCCGGTCTCCGTTGGTCAGTTCCACGCAAACTCCAGGCTGGAGAATGTTGATGCTGTCAATCAGCCCCTGAACCACCCTCTGGTCAAAACCATTTTCCTTGTCCAGCAGATAGCGAAGGGCGGTAATCTCTGACAGGGGTTCCTCCCCATACTTCATGGCTGTCATATCATCGTACACTGCCGCTACCTTTAAGATTTCCACTTCATCAATCTTAATATTCACTACTTCCTCATCATCAATGCGATACAGATTCTTGCACACGATCGTGGCAATCCTCTTCACGCTGGGATCCAGATCATAATCCTTATTCAGAATCTGGTAGCCCGCATACCGATATGTATTGATCTGGGTAGTCTCCTCCTCCGTCAATTCCTCCTTGGTCTTTTTCCTGAGAGCAGAGGGTACCAAGAGACTGCCAATATCATGGAGAATGCCTGCAACCACCACATCCAGCTGAGCCTTGAACTCCAAATTCATCTTCTTGCTCATCAGCGCGCACAGAATGGAAACATTCAGCGCATGCTTATAGGCATAATCCTCAGCGCTTCTCAAATTCTGCACGAAGTTAATCTTATGGTGCAGATTGCCGTAACTCTTGATTACCTTGTTGGCAAAAGGATACAAGCCCTCTGGCTCCTTCTGCGCCACCACCATATCCAGCACTTCCTTGATGGAGAAGATGGACATGGACTGGAATCTCTCGAATTCCACATCATCTTCTGTCATGGGGGGTACCGGCTCCGCCGGCTCCAGAATATAAACCCCAATCAGCCCAAAATTCTGAATACTCACAATGCCCTGACTGGTCAGCTTAGAGTTCCTCTCGTAGAGCATTACCCCGTTTTTGTTGTAGATGGGCTTCGCCAGCCTCATTCCTGTCTTTAAATCATCTGCCTTTACAAATATCATGCATTTTTCCCCTTTTCTTACAGTTCTACTCGCTTTTCAGCTAGATTGTTAGTAACCCTATTATACAATTCCAATGCGGCATTGTAACCCATGCTCTTCTGCCTATGGTTTACCGCTGCGGACTCGCAGATAATCGCCACATTCCTCCCCGGCCTGATGGGAATGGAATGGCACACCACCTGATTGCCCAAAAATTCAATATACTGCTCCTCCAGACCCAGCCTGTCATACTCCTGCTCCTTATTGTATTCTTCCAGTTTGATCACAAGGCTGATCTCCTGCTGGGATTTCACGCCCTCCACGCCGAAGAGCGACTTGGCATCAATAATTCCAATGCCCCGCAATTCAATGAAGTGCCTAGTTACTTCCGGTGCTGATCCGATCAGAGAGGTATCGCTGATCCGCCGAATTTCCACCACGTCGTCGGATACCAGTCGATGCCCTCTGTGGATTAATTCCAGCGCCACCTCAGACTTGCCGATGCCGCTCTCGCCCATAATCAGCACGCCCTCTCCGTATATATCCACCAGCACGCCGTGGACGGAACACCGGGGAGCCAGCTTCACCGTCAGCCACTGTATCAATTCCACCATGAAAGGCGACGTGGCTTTTTTTGTGCGCAGCAAAGGTACTTGATGCTTATTGGCAATCTCGATAATCTTATCATCAAATTCAATCTCTCTACAATAGATGATACAGGGAGGCTTGGGCGACTCCTCGCTTCCCGTCATGATTTTTTCCATCACCCCCACTGTATAGTCCAGCCCCTTTTGCTGAAGATAGGTATTTTCCACATGACCGATAAGCTGAATCCGACTGGAATCAAAGTAATCGAAATATCCCGCAAGCTGCAATGCCGGGCGGTTCACCTCAGTCTGGGTAATGCTGATCTGATCCACCGATACCTCCGGCGTACAGTTCTCCAACTTCAAGTTGTCAATCAACTCTTTCAATGCTACCTTGTAAACTCCACTTTGCATCTAAGCCTTCCTTCCCGGCCGCCCCCTATTGGTGAAAAAACTCATAGACACTCTGGGCTGCCTTCTCATTCATAGTGTCCACCTGCGCCAGTTCCTCCACTGTTGCCTCACGAACTTTCTCTATTGTCTTAAAGCACCGCATCAAAGCCTTTCTTCGCTTCTGGCCAATCCCCGGAATATCATCCAGAACAGACTTGACCTGCTCCTTGCTCCGCAGGGATCTGTGATACTCTATGGCGAATCTGTGCACTTCATCCTGTATCCTCGTCATCAGGTAAAAGCCTTCGGAATGCTGCTCCACCGGCCTCTCCTCCTTTTTATAGAATAGCCCTCTCGTGCGATGTCTGTCATCCTTTACCATACCACAAACCGGTATGCTAAGTCCAAGGTTTTTCAATACTTTTTCCGCAATATGCACCTGACCTCTTCCGCCGTCCATCATAATCAGATCGGGAAAACGGGTAAAACTGCCCAATTCCTTCTCCCAGTCCTTCTCCTGCAGCTGGCTCCTCTCCTCCAATCCATGGCGGAACCTTCTGGTCAGAACCTCCTCCATGCTGGCATAATCGTCCGGCCCCTGCACCGTCTGGATGCGGAACTTCCTGTAATCACTCTTCTTCGGCTTTCCATCCTCAAATACCACCATGGAGCCTACAGTCTGGAATCCGCTGATATTGGAAATATCATAGGACTCAATCCGGGACACCCCCGTCAAGCCAATCCATCCGCAAATCTGCGCCATGGCTCCGGCGGTGCGCTCCTCCTCCCGCCGAATCTTCTCGCTATCCTGGGCAAGCACCATGGCCGCATTCTTATGGGCCAATTCCATCAGGCGTTCCTTCTGCCCCTTCTTCGGCATCAAGACCCTGACCTTGGCTCCTCTTCTCCCTGTCAGCCACTCCTCAATCAGTCCGGCATCCTGCAATTCATATTCTACCATGACTTCCCTCGGAATAAAAGGTGTTCCTGCATAAAATTGTTTCACAAATGACTGGAGAACCTCCTCCGGCTCCTCCCCCTCCACGCCATTCAGGTGAAAATGATCCCTGCCAATCAGCTTCCCCTCCCTCACGAAGAAAACCTGCACCACCGCCTCCTGATTTGCCAAGGCCAGGGCAATGATATCCCTGTCCACCCCGCCGAAATCCGTAATCTTCTGGCGAATCTCCACCTTTTTCACACGCTCCATCATATCCCGGTATCCGGCGGCATCCTCAAATTCCAGATTGGCCGCCGCCCGCTCCATCTTCGCCTGTAGCACCTGGATCACTTCCCGATAATCTCCCTCCAGCAAGCGAAGCGCCTTCTTAAAATTCTTCTGATACTCCTCCTTGGATATCAGCCCCTGGCAGGGTGCCTCGCACTGCTTGATGTGATAATTCAGGCAGGGGCGCATTTTTCCCTCATCCCTGGGCAGTACCCGGTTGCAGGTACGGATGTGATAAATCTTCTGAGCCATCTCGATGGCACTCTTGGCCGTGCCGGGATTTGTATAAGGCCCGAAATAACGAGAACGATCCCTCTTCTGCTCCCGGCAGTAGATTAGCCTGGGGAAATCTTCATACACGGTGGCGCGAATGAAGGGGTATGTCTTGTCATCTTTCAGCATGGTGTTGTACTTTGGCATATGCTCCTTGATCAGATTGTTCTCTAAGACCAATGCCTCCACTTCTGAATCCGTAATAATATATTCAAAATGGTCAATGTGGGAAATCATCTGCAGAATCTTGGGGGATACCCGGCGGCTGCTTTGAAAATACTGCCGCACCCGGTTTTTCAGGCTGATCGCCTTCCCCACATAAATGATAGCGTCTCTCTTATCATGCATCAGATACACGCCCGGCTTCGCCGGCAGCTTCTTCAACTCCTCCTCTATATCAAACACGATCCCTTTCCTCTCTCTCGTCGCTATTTGCCGCTTCGCCTCCCATAATAACCAAATTGCGAACCGCAGCCCTCCCTGATCACCGCAAGCATCCACCCCGCTGCGGAAATTCCTATTCACAGCCGAGGGATAAAAACTCTTCGTTTTGCCTATTGAAATCCCAATTCCCTTTATGATACCATAGTTATTGAAAATATGTTGCTATTCACAGCCATTCATCTCATCGTGTAATATGGGACGAACGGCTTCCACATCATTTTTCTAAAAAGAAACCGGCATCTTATACGCAAGTACAACGATTCTGGTCTATTTCTAGAAATGATTATGAACGATAACATTATACCATATTTTTTATCAATGATAAAGAAGCAAAAATCACATTGCACCATGCAGTAATATTCTTATGGATTATGATGCAATGAATGGAGCCGATTTGTGCTGTTTAGAATAGGAGGATAACTATGCTTGCAAATTACCACACGCACACCAGCCGCTGCCAGCACGCCAAGGGCGAGGATCGGGAATACGTGGAGGCCGCCATACGAATGGGCATCCGCACTTTGGGATTTTCCGACCACTGCCCCTGGGTCTTTCCCGGCGATTATGTCTCAGGCATTCGCATGAGGCCTGACCAGGTGGAAGATTATTTTTCCTCCTTGGAGAGTCTGCGAAAAGAATATGCAAGAGACATCGATATCCTGATCGGCTTCGAGGCAGAATATGTCCCGGACCTGATGGAAGGACAGGAACGGCTTCTGGCAGACTATCCCCTGGACTATATGATTCTTGGGCAGCATTTTCTGGGAACGGAACCTCATAGCACCTATACCGGCTCTCCCAGCAGCGATGAAAAGTTTCTGGCAGATTATGTAGACTTGGTAATCGAGGGAATGGATACCGGGAAATACTTGTATCTCGCCCACCCGGACGTATTGCATTTCATCGGAGAGGATGCCATTTACCGAAAGCATATGACCCGCCTCTGCAAGTATCTGAAAGAGAGGGATATCCCAGTGGAAATCAATATGCTGGGGGCTTATCAGGGAAGGCATTATCCTTCTGACAGATTCCTGCAAATTGTGAAAGAAGTGGGAAACAGCTGCATTGTGGGGATTGATGCCCACAGTCCGGAGGAGATTGCCAATGATTACGGCTTCCAGGTTTGCCGTGAATTAATCGAGAAATATCAGCTGCCCATGGTGGAGAAACTCGTGTGAAAAACGTAATAACAGCGTTTTTCATACCTATTTGAGCCGTACGACAAAACTGCCTGTCCCGCTGAAAGCCCCCCTCTTTCGGAGTGTGCTTTCGGCTGAACAGGCAGTTAATTTTATCTACTGCAAGTCCTTCTACTATTCAGGATATCCATGATTTCTCGGAATCAACTCCTCGATCTTGATAGAAGGAGATTCTTCCTACTGTGGCAATGGAATTTCGTAACCCGGCTCCAGGGCATCCATCATTCCATTTACTAGGTCGGGATGGGTCACCTCACAGGTGCTTCTGCTTATCAACTCATAATTGCTTCCATCATCCCAGTATACCGGCACCAGTCCATTTTCCACAGCATACTTCACTACGTACTGCAACCAGTAACGGCGGTATTTTTCATTGGCCGGGTCTTTTCTATTCTCTGCGCCAAACTCGCCAATCACTACTGGAATGCCCTTATCCACATAATTGGTCTTCATCTTCTCCAACTGACTAACCACGTATTTTTCCTGCAACTTCCGTTCTTCATATCCGTCTTCCCGCTTATCAGGAACCGTAGCCCCTGCATAATCATATCCCCACTGTTCCGTGGTATGGTTTTCCGTGGAGAAAGTATAAGGATCATAATAATGCACTTCCACCATCAGATGTTTTGCTATCTTGTCCGTGGGCATCTTCAATCCGGCAATCGCATAGTCAATATTCGTATTGTAGCCCGGCAGAATCAGATAACGGCTGGCATTGTTGCCACCGGTACCCCGAACCGTATCCACGAATATCTGATGCAGTTCATTCTGCAAGGTGTAATATGACGATGTGGGAGTAACATATCCATGGTGGAACTCATTCATGGAGGAAAACATTACAAGATTAGAGTAATCCTTGAAGCGAGTGGCAATCTGCGTCCACACCTTCTGATAGCGATCCTTCATTTCTGCCTTGGCAGCCTCATCCTTTGGTTCCGGCGTGAGCCACGACTTCATGGAATCTGGCTCATCCGCTCCATCGTGATGCACATTCAGAATGACATGAAGTCCATTTCCGGTACAATACTGCACCACTTCCTCCACACGGTTCATCCATGCCTCATCAATCTTATAATCATTGTCCGGATCCGTGTGATTCGTCCAGCTCACCGGCAATCGAACAGTGTTAAACCCTGCCTCCTTCACGGCTTTCATCAAGGCTTCCTTAGCCTTAGGGGTTCCCGCAGGAAGCCAGGATGTCTCTGCCGCCAGACCTGCATTGCCAGACACAAAGGCACCGCTATTTATCACGCCATCCAAGGTGTTACCCAGATTCCATCCTATCTTCAATTCCTTAGAAAACTCCAGCGCAGTCTTGGAGAAGTCATGGCTTCCCACATCTCCCCCACTGGTTTCAGGCACTTCTCCCTCGCAGACTTCAATCTTGCCAATGGGAGTGTAATTCGATATCTTAATCCCCTGAGAGGCCTTTGCCTTGTCCAGATAAATCCCTTGGCCATTCCACTCTCCAAAAGGATAGATTGCTTTATTGCCATCATCGCTACCATACCATACTTCCAAATCGCCTGTCGTGGCATCGCCATCTAGCCGATAGCACTTGAGTACTGGATACTGGTACTGGCTCCAGTCCGTACAGGACAGACCGAAAGCCCAACATCCATCATTATTTGATACCGTCAATCCACTAGAGCAGCTACTCTGGGAATATTCTCCTGGAATCGTTTCTTTTTCAGATACCCATATCGGCCTCTTCATCGTTCCAGTCCATGTATAGGTCTGCGCATTCGGATTCGGGGTAATCGCTGGCGTTGGCACAGGTGTCGCTGTGGGCTTTGCAGTAGCTCCTCCCGGATTTTCTGTGCCACTGGGATTTGCTGAACTATCAGGATCCGTCGTTTCGCCCGGATTTGTCGAACTGCCGGGGTTCGTCGTTTCACCCGGATTGATCGTTCCGCTTGGGTCTGCTGTTTCGCCTGGGTTTGCCGTGCCACTAGGCTTCTCCGAACTGCCGGGATCTTTTGTTTCACCGGGATTACCGGTATCACTGGGATTTGTACTCTCCCCCGGATTCCCGGTATTTCCCGGCGCAGTGGAAACATTGGCTCCAGGCTTTCCTGTCTCCGATGGCTTTGCGGGGTTTTGAGGTGCCGGAGTAACTTTTGCCTTAGACGGCACAGTAATCGTAGCCTTCACCTTACTGCTCTTTTTCTTCCACTTGCCACCTTTCTTCACCCGGTAAGTGACAGTGCAGTACACTGCACTCTTTCCTGCCTTAAGCGCCTTTACCTTGGCAGTCTTGGCCTTTTTCTTCTTTGCCTTGCTGCCACTGAGAGTGACCTTCAACACGCTCTTCTTCTGTACTTTCCACTTGGTCTTAAGTACCTTTGCCCCCTTAGGCAGCTTCTTCACCTTTAAATTTACTGTCTTACCTTTTGCCAGCGTCAATTTCTTTTTCTGAAATGCGGGCTTGCTGGCAGCCTCAGCCAAATTGCGGCTAACGCTGATGGTGCTAAAAATCATTGCAAAAGTCAGCAATATGGCTATTGCAGACCTGCAACATCTGTCTCGCAACATCCCCTTCATCTGCTCTTCTCCTTTCAAACCACGTCCACTAAATGCAACTGCAACTATCAACAATGTATCAACATAAATTTATCACGGACTTTATTAATAATCAAATAAATTTTTTATAAAATCGTAATTATATAATAAAATGTACACGGAACATCTGATAAACACGGACCGAAGTGGAACGTAGACCAACGTAGCAGATGGAAAGCCAGTAAAACCGACCGCCGGAGCAATATGCCCTCGCTTTGCTTTTGCGCAAACTAAAAAGAGGATTCCGAAGAATCCTCTTTCCAAATGAATACAGGTTATCTTTAGCAACTCAAACGGCTCCAGCTAAATTTTTATCTGTTTCATTCCTACGCATATTTTACAGTGCTGATTTTCACGCCCGGCCCCATGGTGCTGGAGAGGGACACGCTTCTGTAATACTGTCCCTTAGCCGCTGAAGGCTTCGCCTTCGTAATTGCTTCCATCAGCGCATCAATATTTTGTGTCAGCTGCTCTTCCGTGAAGGAAACCTTGCCCACTGGCACATGGACGATATTCGCCTTATCAAGCCTGTACTCTACCTTACCAGCCTTGATATCCTGAACTGCCTTGGTGACATCCATGGTCACAGTGCCGGCCTTCGGATTAGGCATCAGGCCCTTAGGACCTAACACACGGCCAAGACGTCCAACTACGCCCATCATATCAGGAGTGGCAACAACCACATCGAACTCAAACCATCCATCGTTCTGAATCTTGGGAATCAACTCTTCCCCACCTGCGAAATCAGCCCCGGCTGCCAATGCCTCATCAATCTTGTCTCCCTTTGCGAACACGAGAACGCGAACTTCCTTTCCTGTTCCGTTGGGCAATACCACGGCACCACGAATCTGCTGATCCGCATGGCGGCCATCTACGCCAAGCCTGATGTGCGCCTCTACCGTCTCATCAAATTTTGCAGCAGCCACTTCCTTGATTAATTTCACGGCCTCTCCTACTTCGTACTGCTTCTCTCTGTCAACCTTCTTTGCAGCCTCTGTATATTTCTTTCCTCTTTTCATAATAAATTACCTCCTAGTGGTGTTAACGGCGGGTCCAAGACACCTATCGTGTCGCCTCCCACAACGTCCAATATCCATAACAGTCTTTTTATTCAAATGTCCTAATCATGCTGACTCGGATGTTCTCTCATATATTAATCCACAACTTCCACGCCCATGCTGCGAGCAGTACCCGCGATCATGCTCATCGCAGCTTCCAATGAAGCAGCATTCAAGTCGGGCATTTTCGTCTCTGCAATCTCCTGAACCTGTGCCTTGGTAATCTTTGCCACCTTGGTCTTATTCGGAACGCCGGAACCGGACTGAATCTTGCAAGCCTTCTTAATCAGCACTGCCGCCGGAGGCGTCTTCGTGATAAAGCTGAAACTCTTATCCTGATATACAGTGATGACTACGGGAATCAGCATTCCCTCCTGTCCAGCTGTCTTTGCGTTAAACTCCTTCGTAAATGCCACGATATTTACTCCGTGCTGACCAAGGGCAGGTCCAACAGGGGGTGCTGGTGTTGCCTTTGCAGCAGGAATCTGTAATTTAATATATCCTTCGACTTTCTTAGCCATGTTAAAATTTCCTCCTTGTTTATATTCCACAACTCAATTTGTGGTAAACTTTCATTTCAGAACGTACGCCTACACCGCCTCAACATCGTTGAAACTAATCTCAACCGGGGTCTCCCGGCCAAACATGTCAATGTTAATCGTAACCATTCTGTTCTGGTGGTCAATCTGACGGACAATGCCCGTAGTATCTTCCCAGACGCCGGATTTCACCACCACAGGATCCCCAATGCTAAAGGGAACGTTGGGTTCGTCCACTTTAAGGCCCATGCTTGCCATCTCCTCGTCCGAGAGGGGCACCGGCTTGGATCCCGGGCCGACAAAGCCCGTAACGCCTCTGGTATTGCGGACAACGTACCAGGTATCATCATTCATAATCATATTAATCAGAACGTACGCTGGGAACATCTTCTTCTGAACCGTCTTCTTCTCGTCATTCTTCTCTTCCACCACATTCAGCATAGGAACGGATACCTCGAGAATCTGATCCTGCAAATTTCGATTCTTAATCGTTTTCTCAATATCCATCTTCACCTTATTCTCATACCCTGAATAAGTATGAGCAACATACCAATGCGCTTCATTATCTGCCATAAGTCTATCACCCTTATCCTATCTGAAGAACCTTATCAAGACCCATCTTGATTGCAAAATCAAGCAGGGCAATGACAGCGCCCAAAATCACACTTACAATTACGACTGCGGTAGTCTCCTTTACAATCTTATCCTTGTCCGGCCATACAATTCTCTGGAATTCCGCCTTTAGGGATTTAAAGAAACTGCCTTTTTTCTTACCGGTTTTTGCAGACTCCTTCTTCTCGCTCTGCTTCACTTCTTCCTTCTTGATTTCAGAATCTCCCATAATTCACATTCCTTTCATGAACCGAGACTATTTTGTCTCCTTGTGTAATGTGTGTCTTCTGCAGAATCTGCAATACTTCTTAGTCTCCATTCTGTCAGGATGGTTTCTCTTTTCCTTGGTCGTATCATAATTGCGCTGCTTGCACTCTGTACATGCTAAAGTAATTTTCACTCTCACGACAATTTACCTCCTATCTATCTTATTCACGACTGCCTGTGGCAGTCACGCCGAACCGCATAAAATCCGGCTTTGCGCCCATTTCCAAATTAGGCATAAAAAAAAGACTGTTACATCGCCCATTTACTATACCATACTACGTTTTC
>CATKZA010000007.1 GCA_949841235.1 uncultured Clostridiaceae bacterium | reverse complement strand
GAGTTTTCAAGGAGAAAGTATTCCAGTTGACGAACATTGACTTGAACAGTTACAAAGAACGTCAGATGCGCCGGAGGATTGATTCTCTAATCAATAAGGCGAAAGTGCAGAATTATGCGCAGTATGTGGAGGCGCTTCGGACCAATAAAGAGATGCTGGAAGAGTTTGTGGCATATCTGACCATCAACGTGTCAGAATTCTATAGAAATCCGGAACAGTGGGGCCTGCTGGAAAAGAAAGTGTTTCCCTATCTCTTTGACAAGTTTGGCAAGAGCATCAAAATCTGGAGTGCCGCCTGCTCAACGGGGGATGAGCCGTATACTCTGGTGATGGTGCTGGCAAAATTTATGCCTTTGGATAAGATTCAGGTCATTGCCACTGATATTGACAAGCAGGTGCTGGAGAAGGCGCAGCTGGGCATCTACAATGAGAAAAGCTTGAAGGGGCTTCCCTCGGAGTTTAAGAACAAGTACTTTACAAAGATCAACAATACTAGTTTTCAGGTGAAGGATGAGATTAAGAAATGCGTGAAGTTCCAGCAGCATAACCTGCTGAAAGACCCCTACCCCAACGGGTGCAACTTGATTGTCTGCCGAAATGTAATGATTTATTTCACGGAGGAGGCAAAGAGCGTAATGTACCACAAGTTCAATGATTCGCTGAAGAACGAAGGGATTCTCTTTGTGGGCAGTACGGAGCAGATTATCAATCCATCGGAATATAATTTTACTACCATACAGTCCTTTTTCTATAAGAAGGGGCTGGGACGTTAGCACAAGTGCGGGGCACGGCATGGGGATTCGTGTTTGCGCACAAACTTGTAGGCTGAACAAGAATGGGAGATTTGTATGAGCAAGCAGATTAAGATCGCAGTGGACGCTATGGGAGGGGATCATGCACCGGATGCGGTGATTCAGGGGGCATTGGATGCCATGGAAGAACATGATGGCATTTCCATTATTTTTACAGGAAAAGAAGATGTAATCAAACAGAAGCTAACCGGGCATACTTATGACCAGGGCCGGGTGCAAATCATTCCGGCAGACGAGGTGATTGGCTTTGACGAGCCGCCGGTGATGGCTATTCGCAAGAAGAAGAATTCTTCCATCGTGGTAGGGCTGAACCTGGTGAAAAAAGGAGAGGCGGATGCCTTTGTCTCTGCGGGGAGTACCGGTGCCATTTTGGTGGGCGGCCAGTTTGTGGTGGGGAGGATCAAAGGCATTGAGAGAGCGCCTCTTGCTCCGCTGATTCCCACGGCGGAGGGCGCTTCCCTTCTCATTGATTGCGGTGCCAATGTGGATGCTAGGGCTTCCCATCTGGTACAGTTTGCCAAGATGGGTTCTATTTACATGGAGCATATCGTGGGCGTGAAGAATCCCAGGGTTGCCATTGTAAATATCGGTGCGGAAGAAGAAAAAGGGAATATGTTGGTGAAGGAGACATATCCTTTATTAAAGGAATGTACGGATATTAACTTTGTGGGAAGCATTGAGGCCAGGGACATCCCCAATGGAGATGCGGACGTGATTGTGTGCGAGGCGTTTGTGGGGAATGTGATTCTGAAACTCTACGAGGGTTTGGCCGCCACGTTGCTCAAGGAAGTGAAAAAGGGCTTGATGGCTACGCTGCGCAGCAAGGTTGGCGCTCTGATGATTAAGCCGGCCCTGAAGCAGACGATGAAGAGTTTCATGGGCGAGGATCAGGGCGGCGCGCCCCTTCTGGGGCTTAAGGGGCTGGTGGTGAAGGCTCACGGCAGTTCTAAGAGCGATGATATCAAGCATGCCATTGTCCAGTGCATTCAGTTTGATGAAAATGAGATCAATGAGAAGATTAAGGAAAATATCACGGCGGAATAAGGAAGGGCGCAGATGTTATGGAATTTGAGAAATTGCAGATGATTATCTCGGAAGTGCTTTCTTTGGAACCGGAGGAAATTAGGCCGGAAATGTCATTTGTGGACGATCTGGGGGCGGATTCCCTGGAGGTTTTTCAGATTATTATGGCGATCGAAGAAGAGTTTGACATTGGCTTGGAGGATAGTGCGGTTGCCTCCATTGAGACGGTGGAGGATGCCTTGCAGGCGATTGCAGGGGAATGAATGAAGCAGGAGAGGCAGGACGGAACATGAAGCAGGATAAAATCATAGAGTTTGAGAATAGGATCGGCTACCAGTTTGACAATCTCGATTTGCTGGCGACTGCCTTGACCCACAGTTCTTATTCAAATGAGAAGAATTTAAAGAAATACGAGAGCAACGAGCGGCTGGAATTTTTGGGGGATGCGGTGCTGGAACTGGTTTCCAGCGAGAGCATCTTCCGCTCTAATCCTTCGCTCCCGGAGGGGGATCTGACCAGAATACGGGCCAGTTATGTGTGCGAGCCTACATTGGCCCTGTGTGCCAGGGAATTGGAATTGGGAAAGTATCTCTTTCTGGGAAAGGGGGAGGATATGACCGGGGGAAGGGAGCGGGATTCCGTTCTCTCGGATGCTATGGAAGCCACCATCGGAGCAGTGTATCTGGACGGCGGCTTTGCTAGGGCAAAGGAGTACGTGGAGGAATTCGTGCTGAAGGATATTGAGAAGAAGAAGCTCTTCTATGACAGCAAGACTTTTTTACAGGAGATTGTCCAGGGACGCCACCAGCATCTGAAATACGTGCTGCTGGAGGAGACTGGGCCGGATCACAATAAATCTTTCCAGGTGGAAGTGCAGATAGACGGCGAGGGAATTGCTGTGGGTACGGGCCGAACGAAGAAGAAGGCAGAGCAGGCGGCGGCCTATCAGGCGATCTTGGCAATGGAGCCGTAGAAGGTGGGGAATAAGCAGTTGTCGCAGTTTCCGTAGAAGGATTTTTCATGGGCAGACTTGAGAACTGCTGATAGCTTTGGGGGCAGGGGATTATCATGGAATGGAGAGCATAGATGTATTTAAAAAGTCTGGAAGTGCATGGATTCAAATCCTTTGCAAATAAATTAGTCTTTGAGTTTCACAATGGAATCACTGCCATCGTAGGACCCAACGGCAGCGGCAAGAGCAATGTGGCGGATGCGGTGCGATGGGTGCTGGGAGAGCAGAGTGCCAAGCAGCTCCGGGGGGCAAAGATGGAGGATGTGATTTTTGCCGGAACCGAGATGCGAAAGCCGCTGGGATACGCTTATGTGGCCATCACCATCAACAATGAGGACCACAAGCTGGACGTGCCTTACGAGGAGGTAAAGATTGCCAGGCGGGTGTACCGCTCGGGAGAAAGTGAATATTTGCTAAATGGAGCTTCCTGCCGTTTGAAAGATGTGCAGGAACTTTTGCTGGATACCGGTATTGGCAAGGAAGGGTATTCCATTATCGGCCAGGGGCAGATTGACAAGATCTTAAGCGGCAAGCCGGAGGAGAGGAGGGAACTCTTTGACGAGGCGGCGGGCATCGTGAAATTTAAGAAGAGAAAAGCGGCGGCGGAAAAGAATCTGGAGGAGGAACGCCAGAATCTCGTCCGCATCGAGGATATCCTATCGGAACTAGAGAAGCAGGTGGAGCCCCTGGAGCGCCAGTCGGAGAAGGCGAAGGAGTATCTGGCCTACCGGGACGAGCTGAGGAACTTGGACATCAACCTCTTCTTGTCGGAGTATGACAGGATTCATGGGGAGATGGAGGAAATCCAGGGAAAGCAGACTATTGCTGCCGGGGATTTGGAGACGGCATCTAGGGAATATGACCAGACCAAGGAAGAATATGTGAAGGTGGAGGCTCAGCTGGAGGAACATAATAAGAGCCTGGAGCAGCAGCGGGAACTTCTCTCGGCGGACAGGCTTTCCCTGAACCAGTCCGAGGGAGATATCAAGGTGTTTAACGAGCAGATTCTCGCCCTGCGCCAGAATAAGGAGCACAATGAGGAAATGCTTCATTCCCTCCGGGAGCGCATACAGGCGGCAATCGCAGAGAGGGAGGGCTTTCTGGAGCAGAAGGCTCAGGCTGACGAGAACAAGCAGGGGCTTGCCCAGAGACAGTCCGAAATCCAGAAGAAAATGGATGAGATGGCAGAGCAGGCGGTTTCCATGGAGATAGAAATCAACCAGTGCAATGAGGATGTGATTGATTACCTGAATAAAAATACGGACGTGAAAACGGACGAGGAGCGCATGAAGACCCTGCTGGAACAGAATAATATTAAGAATGCCGAAATCACCAAGCAGATTCTGGAAAATAAGACGGAGGCTTCCCTGCTGACGGAGGTGTTGGAGCGGGAAGAGAAGGTTCTGGCGGAGATTACGGACAAGATTGGCGCGCTGGATGATTCCACTCAGGAATTGAAGGATTCCGAGGCCGTGATAGACAGGGAGCGGGAAAATCTGGTCAGGGAGCATCGGGATACCCAGCAGAAATTCCACATGGAAAATTCTCGCCTGGTATCCCTGCGGAACCTGACGGAGCGATATGAGGGCTATGGCCAGAGCATCAAGCGGATCATGGAACAGAAGAAGCGGCAGTCTGGCATCGTGGGCGTGGTGGCAGATATTATCCGGGTGCAGAAGAAATATGAGGTGGCGGTGGAGACTGCCCTGGGAGGGAGCATCCAGAATATCGTTACCGACAATGAGCAGACGGCCAAGGCCATGATTGGCTTCCTGAAAAAGAATCGGTATGGCAGGGCGACCTTCCTGCCTCTGACCAATATGAAGGCAAAGCCTGTGAATCTCTCCGGGGGGATGATGAGCGAGCCGGGAGTGATTGGCATGGCATCGGAATTGGTAGAAGCGGACAGCCAGTTTCAGAACCTGATTCAGTATTTGCTGGGACGGTTCGTGGTGGTGGATCACATCGACCATGCCATTGCCCTAGCGAAGAAGTACCACCACACGGTGCGCATCGTCACGGTGGAGGGGGAACTCTTAAATCCCGGAGGCTCCATGTCCGGCGGTGCATTTAGGAATAGCAACAACCTGCTGGGACGCCGCCGGGAGATGGACGACCTAGAGAAGCATGCCGGGGAATTGAAGGCGAAACTTCAGGAATTGTCTTCTTCCATCAAGGAGAATGAGGGGAAGAAGGAGGCTGTGGTAACCCAGATCAGGAAGAATCGGAAGATCAGGCAGGAGATGGTCTTGCAGCAGAATACTGCCAAGATCAATTACGACAGAGCTGCGGAGGACATGGAGAAGAATCAGGAAAAACTGGATCTAATCCGTGTAGAAAGGCGGCAGATTGAGGAGAGGAAGGCGAGCCTCAGCCAGGATATCGAAAAGATTCAGGAGCAGATGGAATCCAATGAGGAGCAGAGCAGACAGCGGAAGGAGGAGATGGAGAAGCTGACTGCCTCCCTGGAGGAATTGAAGCGGGAGCAGGAGAAGGTTTCGGGAGAAAACTCCGAACTGCTGGTGGAAATTGCCGCCCGAGAACAGAGCGGGCAGTTCGTGGAAGAGAATCTGGAGCGCATCTGCCGTACCTTGGAGCAGCTGGAGCAGGAATTGGAGGATACCGGGAAGAGCGGGGAGGATGCGGATGTTCAGGTAGCGGACAAGGAACAGGAGATTGCCGCCACGAAGGAGAAGATTGCAGACATCCATGGGCATATGGAGGCTCTCACGGCCAGCATAGAGGAAGTTACCGAAAAGCGGGAGGAGCTAAATGCGCTCCACAAGGGATTTTTCCAAAAGAGGGAAGAACTGGCAGGGCGCAAGAGCGATTTGGACAAGGAGTGCTACCGCTTGGAGAATCAGTTGGAGAAGTTATCGGAGAAGATGGATTCCCACACCAATTATATGTGGGAGCAGTATGAGATGACCTACCACACGGCGGAGGAGAATCGGATTCAGGTGGAGCTAAGCCCGGCGCAGATGAAGACGGAGATTGACCGGTTGAAGAATCAGATGAAGGCGCTGGGGGATGTGAATATCAATGCTATCGAACAGTACCGGGAAGTGCGGGAGAGGTATGAGCATCTGAATGGCCAGCACGATGATCTGATCGAGGCGGCTCATGTGCTGGAGGGCATTATCGAGGAACTGGACGGGGAGATGCGAAAGCAGTTCGAGAGCCAGTTTGGAGAGATCCGCACAAGGTTTGACCGGGTGTTTAAGGAACTCTTCGGCGGGGGTCGGTGGACGCTGGAACTCACCGAGGAGGCGGATATCCTGGAGGCGGGCATCCGCATCGTGGCCCAGCCCCCGGGGAAGAAGCTGCAGAACATGATGCAGCTGTCCGGCGGGGAGAAGGCGCTGACTGCCATCGCCCTGCTCTTTGCCATCCAGAGCCTGAAGCCATCTCCTTTCTGCCTGCTGGACGAGATCGAGGCGGCACTGGACGATTCCAACGTGAGCCGCTATGCGGAATATCTCCATAAGCTTACGAAGGATACCCAGTTTATCGTGATTACCCATCGGAGGGGCACCATGAATGCGGCGGATATCCTCTATGGCATCACCATGCAGGAGAAGGGCGTGTCTACGCTGGTGTCCGTCAACCTCCTGGATGAAAAAGAGATTGCAAATTAGGGCGTTATATCATACAATGTTACAGAAAGAACGAGTTATTCCGCTATTTTACATATTTATATGCGAAATGCGCGCACTGTTTATGTGGAAGTGTTACGCATTGTAGGGGATTAGTTATAAACGTAGTTTATGTTTGGCTTATTTGTGACGTTCTCGGAATGAAGGATTTTTATGTGAATAGTGAGAGAAGAATTTGTGGAATGATAGATAAGAGAGGTGCGCTATGGGTGAGAAGAGAGGTTTTTTTAGCAGGCTGAAGGCTGGGCTGACCAAGACGAGAGACAGCCTCAAGTCAGGCATGGATTCTATTTTTAGTGGGTTTTCCGAGATAGACGAGGATTTCTATGAGGAACTGGAAGAGATTCTGATTATGTCGGATATTGGCGTGGCTACTACAGAGAAGATTCTGGAAAATCTTCGGGAAAAGGTGAAGGCAGAGAAGATTAAGGAGACTTCCGTGTGCAGAAAACTATTGATGGATTCTATCAAGGAGCAGATGCAGGTGGGGGAGACTGCCTATGAATTTGAGGAGAAGCAGTCCGTGGTATTGCTGATCGGCGTCAACGGAGTGGGGAAAACCACCTCGGTGGGGAAACTGGCGGGACAGTTGAAAAGCCAGGGCAAGAAGGTCATCCTGGCGGCGGCGGATACCTTTCGGGCGGCCGCCATCGGACAGCTCACCGAGTGGGCCAACCGGGCCGGGGTGGAGATTATCGCCGGGCAGGAGGGGGGAGACCCCGCCGCCGTGGTATTTGATGCGGTCAATGCGGCCAAGGCCAGAAAAGCGGATGTGCTGATTTGCGATACGGCGGGCCGCTTGCACAATAAAAAGAATCTGATGGCGGAACTTCGGAAGATTAATGGGATTATTGACAGGGAATTTCCCGATGCCCACCGGGAGACGCTGGTGGTGCTGGATGGGACGACCGGGCAGAATGCCCTCGCCCAGGCAAAGCAGTTCGGGGAAGTAGCGGACATTACGGGAATCGTGCTTACCAAGCTGGACGGAACCGCCAAGGGGGGCATTGCCATTGCCATTCAGTCGGAGATGAACATACCGGTGAAATACATTGGCATCGGGGAGAAGATCGAAGATTTGCAGAAGTTTGATGCGGAGGCATTTGTGGATGCGCTGTTCCAGAATGGAGAGGAGGAGACGGCATGATGACATTGGACAAGTTCGAGGAGGCCTCGGACAAGGTAAAAGAGGTGATATTGCCTACGAACCTCATTTACAGCGAGTATTTTTCCGAGAGGACGGGCAACAAGGTCTACTTGAAGCCGGAGAACATGCAGTATACGGGAGCCTACAAGGTGCGGGGCGCCTATTATAAAATCAGCACCCTCACCGAGGAGGAGCGGAAGCGGGGGCTGATTACCGCCTCTGCCGGGAACCACGCCCAGGGCGTGGCCTATGCGGCGAAGATTTACGGAGTGCCGGCTACCATCGTCATGCCCACGACCACGCCTCTCATCAAGGTAAACCGCACCAAGGGCTACGGTGCCAAGGTGGTTCTTTTCGGCAATGTGTATGACGAGGCTTGCCAGTATGCTTTGCAGCTTGCCAAGTCCCAGGGGCTGACCTTCGTCCATCCCTTTAATGACGAGACGGTGGCTACCGGGCAGGGAACCATTGCCATGGAAATCTTTAAGGAGTTGCCCACGGTGGATATCATTCTCGTTCCCATCGGCGGCGGCGGCTTGGCGGCGGGGGTGTCCACCCTGACAAAACTGCTGAATCCTAAGATCAAGGTGATTGGCGTGGAGCCGGCGGGAGCCAGCTGCATGAAGGCATCCTTGGAGAAGGGCCAGGTGGTGACGCTGCCAAATGTGACCACCATTGCGGACGGAACGGCGGTGAAAACGCCGGGAGATGTGGTGTTCCCTTATATTCAGAAAAATGTGGACGAGATTATTGCGGTGGACGACCGGGAATTGATCGGCAATTTCCTGGATATTATGGAGAATCATAAGATGCTGGTGGAAAATTCCGGCTTGCTCACCGTGGCGGCATTGAAGCATCTGGACTGCAAGAAGAAGAAAGTGGTATCCATCCTGAGCGGTGGGAATATGGATATCATTACCTTGTCTTCCGTGGTACAGCACGGGTTGATTCAGAGGGGGCGGGTATGCACCGTATCCGTGCAGCTGCCTGACAGGCCGGGAGAACTGGAGAAGATTGCGGGGATTCTGGCGAAGCTGCAGGCAAATGTCATTCGCCTGGAGCATAACCAGTTTGTCAGCATTAACAGAAATGCGGCAGTGGAACTGCGCATTACTCTGGAGGCATTTGGCCAGGAGCATAAGAAGGAGATTATCCAGGCATTGGAGAAGAAGGGATACGACCCGAAGGAGGAGCATCCCACGGGGCTGTATTGATCTGCGTGGATGTATTGGGATATGGACTTGCGGATTATTTATGGGAAGCAATGCATGACTTGGAGGACGAGAGGAGTTTTGCAGAGATCGTGTGGCTGGTACAGCGAATATCAAGAAATTAATATTCGCTGTACTAGGAACGATAATGGATAGATTAGACAGGGAGGACAGAGCATGAGCCGGGATTGGATTCGGGTAGAAGATAATGTGGAGGGGCAGGAACTCCTGCATACGCCGGGGGGCGTGCGGGATATTTACGGTATCGAGTGCGCCAGGAAGCTGGCGGTGGAAAGGGAAGTCCATGGCGTGATGAAGTCCTATGGCTTTCGGGATATCGAGACCCCTACCTTTGAATATTTTGATATTTTCAGCAAGGAGAGAGGGACGGTGCAGTCCAAGGAGATGTTCAAGTTCTTCGACCGGGGAAATAACACTTTGGTGCTGCGGCCGGATGTGACGCCTTCTATCGCCAGGTGCGTGGCAAAGTACCGCCGGGAGGAGGAATTGCCCATCCGCCTGTGCTATACGGGAAAGACTTTTGTCAATACCAGCCAGTATAAGGGGAAACTTCAGGAAGTGACCCAGGTGGGGGCGGAACTATATAATGACGATACCTCGGATGCGGATGCGGAGATGATTGCCATGCTGGTGGAGTGTTTGAAGAAGAGCGGCCTCCGGGAGTTTCAGTTGGAAATCGGCCATGCGGACATTTTCCGGGGATTGGTGGAGGAGGCCGGAGTGTCGGAACATGCCACCGAGGAATTGCGGAAACTGATTGTGAGCAAGAATTTCTTTGGCGTGGAGGAGCTGCTGAATCAGCTGACCCTGCCAGAGAGGCTGAAAGAGGTCTTCGTGAAACTGCCGGAACTGCTGGGGGATTTGTCTTCCTGCGTTTCCTTCATCCGGGAGAGGACGGAGAGCCGGCGGGTTCATAAGGCGTTGGAGCGTCTGGAGAAGGTGGAGGAAATTCTTACATTATATGGAGTGTCCGAATATATTACCGTGGATTGCAGCATGCTGTCCCAGTACAGTTATTATACCGGGGTGGTATTCAAGGCATATACCTATGGAAGCGGAGAGGCTTTGGCAACCGGGGGCAGGTATGACGGGCTGGTAAAGCAGTTTGGGATGGATGCTCCGGCGGTGGGTCTTGTTATCGTGACAGACCAGCTGATGCTTGCATTGACCAGGCAGAAGCTGTTTACGGAAACCACTCTGGGGGGAACGGTGCTTCTCTATCCTCAAGAATTGCGTGAGAGGGCGTTAAAGCTGGCGGAGGAGAAGAGGCGGCAGGGAATCAGCCTGCAAATGCTTCGCAAGTCCTCCAGGCGGGATTTCCAGGAATACAAGGAATACGCAGTCCGCATGGGCCATGAGGAGGTTCTGTATCTGGAGGGGGAGGACACGCTGGTGGCTTTCCATGTGGAGACCGGGGAGGAGTGCCGTCAGAATATTTAATGTAAAACAAGTGCCAGTGGCACTCGTTTGGCAACGACCGGAGCGGAGCATAGAAGTGCATGGCACGAAGCAATCGACAATAAACCAAAGGTAACAAACCAGAGGTTTGTTGTTTACGGATTGTGGTGCCGCTGGAAGCGGCGTGTCAGTTTTAGAAGGAAAGGTTGATATAGAGATGAGATACATAACATTTGCCCTGGCCAAGGGGAGGCTCGCCAAGCAGACCTTGGGCTTGCTGGAACAGATTGGCATCACTTGCGAGGAGATGAAGGATGAAAAGACTAGGAAATTGATTTTCGTCAACGAGGAGCTGGGCTTTCGGTTCTTTCTCTCCAAGGCCACGGACGTGCCTACCTATGTGGAGATGGGGGCGGCAGATATCGGCGTGGTGGGGAAGGATACCATTCTGGAAGAGGGAAGGAAGATTTACGAGGTGCTGGATTTGAACCGGGGAAAGTGCCGGATGTGCGTGGCGGGGCCTGCCAGTGCCAAGGAGCAGTTGCAGAATGGCTCGCTGATTCGGGTGGCCAGCAAGTATCCCGGCATTGCCAAGGATTATTTTTATAATAAGAAGCACCAGACTGCGGAGATTATCAAGTTGAATGGCTCGGTGGAACTGGCTCCCATCGTGGGGCTGTCCGAGGTGATTGTGGACATCGTGGAGACCGGATCCACCTTGAAGGAGAATGGGCTGGAGGTTTTGGAGGAAATCTGCCCCCTGTCCGCCCGGGTAGTGGTGAACGAGGTGAGCATGAAGATGCAGCACGAGAGGATTACCAAACTGCTGGAGGACTTGAAGCGAGTCGTGTAAAAAACAAGACATAATTAGGAGGAAGTTTATGCGGATTGTGAAATTGACGGAGCGGGAGCGGGCGAATATTTTAGAAAATCTTTTGAAGAGGAGTCCCAGCCAGTACGGAGAGTATGAGGAGACGGTGAATGGGATTTTGGAGGAAGTGCGGGAGAAGGGGGATCAGGCTCTCTTTGACTATACGGAGAGATTTGACGGGGTGAAGATTGCCCCGGAAAGCATCCGGGTGACGGAGCAGGAAATTCAGGATGCCTATGACCAGGTGGATGCCCATTTGGTGGAAATTATCCGCAAGTCTCTGGCAAATATTCGGGAGTACCATCAGAAGCAGGTGCGCTACAGCTGGTTTGACAGCAAGCCGGATGGCACTCTGCTGGGGCAGAAGATGACGGCTCTGGAGCGGGTCGGGGTGTACGTGCCGGGAGGCAAGGCGGTGTATCCCTCTTCTGTGCTGATGAACATCGTGCCGGCAAAGGTGGCGGGAGTGGACAAGATTATTATGACCACCCCTCCCGGAAAGGATGGAAAGGTGTATCCGGTGACATTGGTGGCCGCCAGAGAGGCCGGAGTGGATGAAGTCTACAAGGTGGGCGGGGCCCAGGCCATTGCTGCCCTTGCCTATGGCACGGAGAGCGTTAAGAAGGTGGATAAGATCGTGGGGCCGGGGAATATTTTCGTGGCTCTGGCAAAGAAGGCTGTGTATGGCCATGTAAGCATTGATTCCATCGCAGGACCCAGCGAGATTCTGGTGCTGGCGGACGAGACTGCCAATCCCAGGTATGTGGCGGCGGATTTGCTGTCCCAGGCGGAGCATGACGAGATGGCATCTGCCATTCTGGTGACTACCAGCCAGGAACTGGCGGAGCAGGTTTCCGAGGAAGTGGAGGGCTTCGTGAAGGAATTGTCCCGGGGGGAGATTATCCGGAAGTCTCTGGATGCCTACGGATATATTCTGGTGGCGGACACCATGGAGGAAGCCATTGACACGGCCAATGAAATAGCCTCCGAGCATTTGGAGATTGTCACCAGGAATCCTTTTGATACCATGACGAGAATCCGCAATGCGGGAGCCATTTTCTTGGGAGAGTACAGCAGCGAGCCTCTGGGGGATTATTTTGCAGGTCCCAATCATGTGCTGCCCACCAATGGGACGGCCAAGTTCTTCTCCCCTCTGTCGGTGGACGACTTTGTGAAGAAGTCCAGCATCATTTCTTATTCCAGAGAGGCATTGGAGCTGGTTCACAGGGATATCGAGGACTTCGCCAAGGCGGAGAAATTGACGGCTCATGCCAATTCCATTGCGGTGCGGTTTGAGTAGGGTTGGGGCAATATTGCAAGGAGTGTCCGATTTTTATTCCTGCGAAGGCAAAGTGAGGGCACAAGATGCCCGTTGCTGTGCTGCGGGGTATTTGACTCGCTACGCTGTTGAAAGTAATAGCGAGTGATGGGACGAGGGTTGTGAACAATAATATTTCTTGACAAACATACTGATGGTATGATAGTATGGTTGCATACCAATAGTATGTAAGGGAGGTAGAGTGGTGGCAAGAAACAAGCACCCGGAGGAAACGATGAATTTAATTCTATCTGTTGCCTACCGCCTGTTTATGGAAAAGGGATATGAGCATACTTCCATTCAGGATATCATTGATCATTTGGGCGGGCTTAGCAAAGGTGCGATTTATCATCATTTTAAGTCGAAGGAAGACATTTTAATTGCCGTGACGGATCAAATGACATCGGAATCCAATCAAATGCTAGCAGAGATTCGTGACCGTACGGATTTAAACGGCAGAGAGAAGTTGAAAGCGATTTTTAAGGAATCCATCAACAGACCCGTACAGAATGAAATTTATACAGTGGCTCCCAGTTTTCATAAAAATCCGAAACTTCTTTTCAGCCTATTGCATGATACCATAGACTGTGCGGCTCCGAATTATCTTCTGCCTATCATTCAACAGGGGATTTCTGACGGTTCTATTGAAACGGATTATCCGGAACAGCTGGCAGAATTGATTCTGCTTGTGGCAAATGCCTGGATGAATCCAATGATTTTTGATAGTTCTGTGGATGAGACCTATCGCAAGTTTATGGTATTCAGCCAGATGCTGGAGGGTTTTGGATTGGATGTCGTGGATGAGGATATTTTAGAGAGGCTGGAAGAACTGACATCTATTTATCAGAAGAGCAGACAATAGCATTTGTTTTGGAGAGATGAAAAATTGCGGGAAATAACAATCTGTCTTGAAACGAGGGCAGATTTTATTCCCGCGAAGGCAAAGTGAGGATGTGTAAGTTTGCTTACATCATCCGAGCGCGCCCGCGAGGGTCAAATACCCCGTATGCTTGCATCGGGGTATTTGACTTTAATAATATACATACCGACGTAAGGTATGAAAGAATAGGAGGTTTACAAGATGGAACAAAAATTATTTTCAAAAGATTTCACGCTGGTGGTGGTGGGGCAGATCATATCGTTATTTGGCAATGCTACCATAAGATTTGCATTACCGCTATACTTATTGAATCTCACAGGCTCCTCGTCACTTTACGGAACTGTTACGGCATGCGCATTTATTCCTGCCATTCTGCTGTCGCCTATCGGGGGGATTGTTGCGGATAGGGTAAATAAGCGAAATATTATGGTGGCGTTGGATTTCTTTACAGCGGCGGTGATTCTGGCATTTTCCCTGCTGATGGGCGCAGTGAATCTGATTCTGCTTCTGACGGTGACGCTGATGCTTCTGTACGGCATTGCCGGGGCATATCAGCCGTCCGTGCAGGCAAGCATTCCTGCATTGGTGAGTCAGGAGCATTTTATGGCGGCAAATTCTGCCATCAATACCATCAGTTCTTTTGCTTCCCTGATCGGGCCTGTACTGGGAGGCGTTTTATACAGCGCATATGGCTTGCGACCTATCTTGTGGGTTTGCATGGCATGTTTTTTTGCGTCGGCGGTGATGGAAATCTTCATCGAGATACCTTTTCAGAAACGGGTGTCGGATGGGGGCATATGGAAGGTGGCAAGAACGGATTTTGCGGAAAGCCTTCGCTTTATCCGAGGGGAAAAGCCCGTGATTGGAAAGGTGCTTCTTGTGGTTTGCGGAATAAACTTGTTCTTATCCGCAATGATTATCGTGGCATTGCCTTATCTGGTGACAGAGGTTTTGCATTTGGAAGCGGCACAGGCAAATAGGCTTTACGGCTTTGCCCAGGGCGCGCTGGCGGCAGGGGGACTGGCAGGAGGCATTGGAGCGGGCGTATTTGCAGACAGGCTGGCCATTCACAGATCAGGCAATCTGCTCATCATTGGTGCGGCGTGCGTGTTTCCCATGGGCATCTCATTGGTATTGTTTACATCGGGAATCGTTAACTATGTGGTAATAACCGCATGTTGCTTTGTCATCATGGTGTGTTCAACGATTTTCACCGTGCAGATGATGTCCTTTATCCAGAGGGAGACGCCACAGGATTTCATTGGGAAGGTGATTGCGGTCATTCTCACTGTTTCTATGTGCGCCCAGCCATTAGGCAATGCGCTGTATGGCATTTTGTTTGAAGTTTGCAGGGGGCATGAATATGCGGTTGTCTTTTTTTCGGGACTTGCGTCACTGCTGATTGCCATCAGTACGAGGAAGAT
>CATKZA010000006.1 GCA_949841235.1 uncultured Clostridiaceae bacterium | reverse complement strand
AAGAGGACCCTTTGCCAGCTTCCTGATTGGGTGTGCGTTTATATTTAATTTTTTTTTAACCACCGTAAGATGGTTTATTTGTGATGCTCAAATTTTTTTCTATCCACTACCTCTTTGTTTCAAACTTGTTCCTCCTGCCGCTCCTGCGGCTAAAAGTGCCATTCCAACTAAACTAATGCTGCGAAATGCCGCGTTACTATTCACATCCATTCGTCCCTTCAAGCGATAGCCTCACTGCCTGACAGCATCAGACGCTTCAATAATTAGAAACTTAGTATTCGTTGTACTAGATCACACTGTTGCGATATTCTAATGGTGTCATATGTTCATGCGCTTTAAATACCCTGCCAAAATAATTCGTATTCTGAAACCCGCATTTCTCCCCCACTTCCCTGACAGAAAAATCACTATAAATCAGCAGGGACTTGGCCATCTCAATCCTCACTCCATTAATATATTCCATGGGGCGCATGCCCAATGCTTCCTTGAACATCCGGCACAGATGCTGATGGCTCACCGGAACCACCTTGCATAAATCATCCAATGTAATGGGATACATAAAATGATTGCCAATATATTCTTTCAGAGCCAAAACCTGATGCGCATAGGGCAGTTCCTCCTGCTCCGGGACTGCATAAAGCGTGGTCTGGTATACGAACTCCATGATAAAAGGATACACAAACCCTGCCGCCAGCACTGTCCCATGCTTGGGATGGTTGATTAGCGCTGTCCGCATCTGGTTCAGGATACGGTCTAGGCCGGACTCATCCTGTAGCATGAATACGCCTCCCTCTTCCAGATGGAATTTGCGGTATACCTCCGGCAAGCCACTGCCCCCCGGCACCATCCACCGCACATCCCAGATGTCCCCATCAGGATAATAACAGTGGGGCATATTTGCCGGTATGAAGAATGCGCTGCCCTCCAAAAGTTCATATGTCCTTCCATTCATTTCCAGCCATCCCGAGCCGTAAGCATTATAGAAAAATTGATCGTATTCATGCCCTCCCGGACGAATGATTTTAGGCTGCAATTCATGCAGCCCGATGCTGATGATATAGAATGGCAAATCCTGAACTTCCTCCGTGGAGGGGTACATATAATACCATAACATAAAATATCTCATCCTCCTGCTACTCGTCGCGACTAGTACAACATTGATACCCGTCAAAACTTCGTCAACAATGTACTAAATATAGTTTATCATCGGATAAGCCCATTTACAATATCACCCCAGCAGAGATGTTCATATTATTCCATTCAATTCATTTTGGTTTTCATAGGATACTGTCTGCCGATTCTAACCTCCGGCTCCAAATCCGCCAGATATAAGACCACCAGAAACAGCCACTCCAGCGGCTTCATCAGATAATAGACGATATCCGCCTTCCAAGGCGCAGTAATCACCCGAGAAATGGGATATCCATGAGAATTATAGAAATTTCTCACCTTTCGGTGAAAGCGAGGCATTTTCTCCTGTATAAGTTCCTCGAAGGCATTGGCAATGCACAACTGCCTGTTCACGATAATCCGATCCCCTCCCCTCATTCCGAAGCGGATCGGCTTCACAATCTTCCTATGCCCTCCCGCAGCAACGGTGCATAGGTAATGCCCATCGTATTCCAGAGGCGGCGGGGGAATTCGAGTAGAGAACGTCCAATCCGCTGTCATGGTAAAGGCTTTTGCCACCCCGTCCGCCCCCTGCCCGAAAAGCACCAGGATGATTTCCAATATTCCCGCAACAGGAAAGAGCATCAGAAAATAAAAAGCACGCATGCGGGAAACCGTAGAAATCAAGGGATACAATTTTAACATCCAGCCATGCCGAAATGTCCCATTCCTCTCCTTCAGCATCGCCACCTGCTCCCGCAGCACCCAGCGGACATGAGTTACCGACAGGACAAGCATATTAAAATGAAAGAGATACAGCCATAATATTGCCGGCACATCGTCCATAGACCAAATCTGCACCGCAAAAACACAGCCCACGACATTTCCCAAAACCACACAGGCCGTGGCGATTGCCGAAATCAGGGGCGTCAGCTTGCGCGCAGGCACCAGTCCCATCACCAGCAGCCCTGCAAAGCCCAAAGCAATCGGCAGGACAACGGAAAGCCGGTAATCCGAAGCGACGGGATAATGCGCTTGGATATCATAAATCTGCTGATGATAATCCCCGACAACATCCCATCCAATAGAAAATAACAGAGCATACTCGAATAAGCCCACCCCCATGGTAAGCAAAAGGGCGATTTTTTCATGCCTCTTCTTGCTGGAAAATAAATGATAGACATTCCACAAAGTCAACACCGCTGGCAGGACAACTGCATAGATTAGCAAAAGCAGCCCGCCTATTACCAGTATAAAAGAACCAAACACTTTGTCATAGACTTCCCACGCTTCGTTATACATTGCCTTCATTCCTTTCCATCGTCTACAGCACTTTGACGCTCTATCGTATGACGCATCTTAGCATCTCTCAAAAACATACTGCTGCTTCCAATTAAAATCACTTTACATGCTTTATTCCCTGAAATTAATTTTATACTTTCCATATTTATTTTCAAGTGTTATTATAGTGAACGACAAATTATTTTGTCGTTCACTATAATAACAGATATTGCATTATTGTAGAATGAAGAAACGCCACAAACAAAAAAACTCTTGCATAAATGGAAAAGATGATAGAAAATAGGGGAAAAGAAGTTGCTATACACGGCGAATCCGTGCATAGCAACAAATAGGAGGGACATGCCATGGAATGCGAAACCTGTGCAAACTACTGCTACGACGAAGAATATGAAGAGTATCAATGCGATGTGAATATGGACGAGGATGACCTAGCCCGATTTCTCTCCAGCAAGAGGGAAGCCTGCCCCTACTACCGCAATGGAGATGAATACCAGGTGGTGCGAAAGCAAATGTAAAAAAGGTGCAAAACCAGCGTTCTTCACTATGCAAAATCTGAGCAGTTTCCTTACGGATTAGAGTGTCATAAGTCATTTCCGGATCATGATATTTGCCAGCACCACGCTGGCCACAGTCCCGGCCAAGGTAGACAATAGCGCCCCCGCCAACCTCCACCTCCCCCCGGTCACCGCACGGTGATCCTTATCCTTCGTCGCCAGAAAATACACTGAAATCGTATAAAAAATCGTCTCAGAGCAGCACAAAAGCAGACCCGCAAGATAACCCACTCTCGAGTCTGTGCCAAATTCCTTAAAGATATCTACCAGAAGTCCGGTTGCCGCAGAGGAGGACACCATCTTGACCAGAATCAACGGAATAACCTGAGCGGGAAAATGCAATACCTTGGCCAGAGGTTCCAAAAGGCCGGCCAGGGCCTCTAGGCATCCCGATTCCCGCAGAATGCCAATGGCGATCAAGAGCCCGATCAGCGTGGGCAGAACCCCCGCCACCACCTTCATCCCATCGGCCGCCCCTTTCACAAAGGCATCAAATATATTTGTCCTGCTTGCCAAACCATATCCGATAATGAGGAAAATAATAATAGGTATCATCAGATTAGAAATAAACGTCAATAAATCCATCGAAACCCTCCTGAAATAATTGCGATTTTTCCCTTGATAACTTATAATAATAAATAGGAATACCACTAAATACTTATGCGCAAAACCAGACAGTTAGACGTTACTATTCACACTTGCTCATCATATGATAGATCAGATGAATAGCATGTTCGCCCCAGTGGGGCGGGGTATTTGATTCTCGCGGGAATAAAGCAGGGGAAAGGACTTGGAAGAAATGTACACAGTTTTTATTGCAGATGATGAATTGATCATCCGACAGGGATTACAATGCGTCATTGAATGGAATGACCTGGGATTTGAGATTGCCGGAGAAGCCGCCAATGGGGAGGAAGCACTAAAATTTATCCTCACCCGTCAGCCGGACGTGGCAATGCTGGATATTCGCATGCCCAAACTGGACGGACTGGAAGTGGCAAAACGGGCCAGAGAAGGGGGCTATCAGGGATATATCATCATACTCAGCGGATTCTCTGAATTTCGCTATGCGCAGGAGGCAATCCGGCATGGGGTAAAATACTATCTCACCAAGCCAATCGATGAAGATGAACTGACCCAGGCAATCACCGAGATCGGAGATGCCCTATCCAAGAAAGCAAATGAAAAGGAAAACATGGAACAATATCGGGATCGCACCCGCAATATCATCCTATGCGATATTCTGAAAGGAGACGCAGATATTTCTTCTTTAAATTTAAAAGAACTGTATCTGGACAGCGACGTGTACCAAGTAGTCATCTATGAAAAATACAACCGGGATGCGGGAGAAATGCCCTATCCCTTTCCTGATCTGCTGAATATGACCCAGAACGACATGCATGCCTATGAGACCTTGGATTTGGACAATACGCATATCCTTCTCTTAAAAGGCAAGGCAATCTTGTCCCAATTTCAGGATTTCCTAGGGAGATATGAGCGGGAGGAAAAACCCCAGTCCAATTCGCCCTTGGACTCCTTATTCATCACTTACGGACGAATAGCACTGCGGGTGGAAGACATTTGCATCTCCTACAGCGAAGCACTGCGTCTCCTAAAGCGACGGTTTTTCTGCGAGCACAGGCAGCACACCATCGGATACCAGGACTTGCCGGCAGAGGAACCCAGCCATTCATTTGAATTAAACGACGAGGTTCTTCATAGTTACCGTGAGAAATTAGTAGGGTTCCTCCAGACCTCCATGCGAAACCATGTGGCGGAAACCCTGAGCGAATTGGAGAAGAACCTCTATCGGTGCCAGGAGGGCATCCCCCAGATCAAGCTTTTCCTCACGGATTTATATTTATCCATTAAGGAGAGAATCTTCCACCTATACCACAATACCGATATCCCCTTTCCCGGCAATGCGGACATCATCAAGCAGATTGATGAGAAATATTATCTGTATCAAATCATTCTCTTCTTCACAGAGCAATTTGAAATGATTATGCTATCCATTGGCAGCCCATCCAGCAGCAGCGTTATGGAAGACATCATTCACTATATCGAGCATAACTACATGGATAACATCAAGCTGGAAACCATCGCCCCTCTCTTCGGCTACAACAGTTCCTATCTTGGAAAAATCTTTACCAAGAAAGTTGGCATCGGCTTCAATGTATTTGTAGACCAGATACGCATCAACCACTCCAAGGAACTTCTGACTAATACGGATTTGAAGGTATACGAGATTGCAGAACAGGTGGGCTACCGCAACGTGGACTACTTCCACACGAAATTCAAGAAATATGTAAATTTAAGCCCGGCAGAATACAGAAGAAAAATGCATTAACCCATGATTTCCTGGACGAACCGGGAAATATCCACCTCTTTGTTAAACCGCTCCTTTACATAGCTGATGTGCAGATGCTTTTTCGCCCTGGTCATGGCCACGTAAAACATGCGCCGCTCTTCCTCCATGTCTGCTGCCAGAACAGACTTACTGTGAGGCGTCACGCCCTCATTGGCATCGGGAATGAACACGCAGGCAAATTCCAGCCCTTTGGCACCGTGCATAGTCATCAGCTGCACCGCATCCTCCTGCTCCTGTCCCTTCTTTCTGGATTGCCGCAACAACTCTTCCCGATATTCCTGCATCGATGCAAACCACTCCTCAAAAGTCTCATGGCTCTTAGCTTCTTCTTGAAGCTCGTCCAAGATCTCCAGCAAATCCTCTGGGGAAATTCCCCGATAATCTGCGTACTCCCTCACATATTCCTCATATCCAATGCCCCGGCGAATGAAATTGACCGCCGCATAGGGCTTCATCTTTGCCAGCATGGACAAATCATACTGCATCTGCTCAATGCGCTCCACCATCCAGTCCTTATCCTCATAGAATAACTTCAATTCCTCAAAATCCGCATAGGGTTCTGTAAAGGCATTGCGGTGAACATACCTTTTGGGCTTATTGATAATCCGCATCACCTGCCCCCGCTCCCGATTGCCCTGAGCGACCCTGACATAAGCCAGCACATCCTGCACCATCCAGTGATCGTACAGATTGGGAATCCGCTCCTTCATGGAAAATGGAATATTATATTCCATCAATTTGGAACTCAAGGCGCGAGCCTGGGGATTGGTGCGAAAAAGCACCGCCATCTCCCCCAAGGGAATCCCCTCCCGCTGATATGCCAGAATCCTTTCCCGAATATCCATATTCTCCTCCGCAACTTTGGGAAATCCCCGGATGCTGATAACCTCCCGGCCAGTGGCCGCATCCCTCGCCATCCAGTCCCCCTCCGACACCGCATTTTCAACCAGCGCCTTCGTTCTGCTTCTCTGCCCAGCTTTCCCAGTCATCCCGGCAGGGTCCCCCTCCGACACCGCAGTCTTTTCCGCCGTGCCAGCCGAATCCTTCTCCCACACGGCAATTTCTCCCGCCGCCCGTATCCTCTTTGCCATTCGATTCTTATTCCGGGCAATCACCCGCCCTGCCGCCTCCACAATCGGAGCGGCGCAGCGATAATTGATATCCAGAGAACACATTTTCGCCCCTGGAAAATCCTTCAAAAACTGCTTCATGATGTCCGGCTTCGCCCCTCGGAATCCATAGATGGACTGATCGTCATCCCCCACGATGAAGATATGGTTTCCCGGTGCCGCCAGAAGCTTCATCACATCATATTGCACCAGGCAGATATCCTGAAATTCATCAATGAGAATATATCGGAACTGCTGCTGCCACAATTGCAGGATATCCTCCCGCTGGGACAGCAGTTCGTAGCAGTATACCAGCATGTCGTCAAAATCCAGCAATCGTCTTCGCTCCAAAGCCTGCTGATACTTTCGGAAAATCTCCCGAAAGGCATCCTCCGGACACAGGGGGGAATAATAATGCTCCAAATCCATCCGATCCCCCTTGACCCTGCTGATCTCCGACTCCAGATCATTGATAAAGTCATTCTCGTCCTGAATCTCCAGATCCGCCCCATGAACCAAGTCCTTGAGAATCTCCCGGCGGACTTCCTCCCTGACAATATTGTCTGCCGTATAATGATAGGCAGCTTTTAGAATCATGAAAAATATGGCGTGAAATGTGCCGAAACGAACCCCCACGGAATCTTTAGAATATAACTTCTGATAGCGCTGCCGCATCTCCGTGGCCGCCGCCTTCGTGAATGTAATTACAAGAATTTCGGAGGGGGACACGCCCCGCTCCGAAATGAGATGATGTATCCTCTCCGTTATGACCCTGGTCTTGCCAGAGCCAGGCCCTGCCAAGACCAGCATAGGCCCTTGGAAATGAGTGACTGCCTGTCTCTGTCCCTCGTTCAGATTTGTCATTTGCTAAGTTCCGCCTCCAATTTCTCTATTCCTGTCCTGATGCGGGCGATAGATTCCTCTTTCCCCAAAATCTCCATCAGCTCATAAGCGCCTCCCGGCGTCATCTGCTTTCCGGAAACCGCCGTGCGCAGTGGCCACAGCACCCTGCCATTCTTCAATTCATGCTCCGCCACATATTCCCTGCAAAGCGCCTCCAAGCCCCCTGCGGAAAAATCCTCCAAGTTCTCCAGCATAGGCAGCATATCCCGCAATACCTCCAAAGAATTTTCGCTATTCGTCTTCATCTTCTTATGAGTATACATTGCCACGTCATAGTCAGGAAGCGCATCGAAGAAATCAATCTTCTCCTTGATATCCGGAAATACCTCGATCCGCGTCTTGACCAATTCTGCAATCTTTTCCAAATCATAATCCCCTGTCACCACTTCCCGAATCACAGGAAGGGCATACTCCAGATAGCCATCCCAATCCATGGCTTTGATATATTCGCCATTCATCCACTTCGCCTTGGTAATGTCAAACACCGCCGGAGACTTGCTGATATGGTGATAGTCAAAAGCCTCCTCCAGTTCCTTCAAGGAAAAGATTTCCCTGTCCTCGCTGGGGCTCCATCCCAGCAATGCCACAAAGTTCACCACCGCCTCCGGTAGGAATCCCTGTTCCAGCAAGTCCTCCACAGAAGCATGCCCGCTTCTCTTGGACAGTTTCTTGTGATTCTCATCCGTAATGATAGGGCAGTGTACGTACTCAGGCACCTGCCAGCCAAAGGCTTCATAGAGGCGGTTATATTTCGGCGCAGAGGAAAGGTATTCATTTCCCCTCACCACATGGGTAATTTCCATCAGATGGTCATCTATGACATTGGCAAAATTATAGGTGGGATAGCCGTCCGTCTTAATGAGAATCATGTCATCCAGCTCCTCATTCTCCACGGTAATATCCCCATAAATCGCATCATGAAATACTGTCGTACCCTCCGCAGGAATATTCTGGCGAATGACATAGGGCATGCCCGCTGCCAAGTTCGCCTCCACTTCCTCCTTGGACAGATGAAGGCAATGCTTATCATACTTGGCAATCTCCTTGCCATCCTCCGTCTTGTCTGATGCGCGAAGGCTGTCCAGCCTTTCCTTGGTGCAGAAGCAGTAATATGCCTCCCCCTTCTCCACCAGCTGCTTTGCGTACTCCAAGTACATGCCGCTCTCCATGCGCTGGCTCTGCACATAGGGACCATAGCCCCCATCCTTGTCCGGCCCCTCATCATGTTTCAGCCCGGTCAGTTCCATCGTGCGATATATAATATCCAATGCTTCCTCCACAAACCGCTCCTGGTCGGTGTCCTCAATGCGGAGAACAAAAGTACCATCCTCATGCTTCGCAATCAAATACTCATACAGTGCCGTGCGCAGGTTGCCCACATGCATCCTTCCCGTAGGGCTTGGCGCAAATCTTGTCCTAATCTTACTCATGTCTAGCCTCTCTTTCTTATAAAAAACCCCCACCAAACCTGATGGGGATCTATTTACAAATCATATTGCTTATATCCCACCTGCATAGCAAGCGGCAATTATGTATTCCAATGAACATATGAAACCTTTGCTCATTTCATAGTATAGCAGAATCATAAGAAATTGCAACAATTTATTCCTCATAATCCGTTATGTAGCCGAATATTTCAGAAATATTTCCATATGCCCGATAGTTCGCCCTCTCATCTCCCACATTTTCTCTGGTATTGATAAGAATCAGCTTATCCCCGCCATAATAACGCAGCATGCTCTGCCAGGTGAGAGAGTTCAGATGGGTTCCCACTACCAATAACACATTGGCATACTCTATGGCATTGCAAGCCTTCGTCAGCCGGGCATTGTCAAGCATCTCCCCAAAAAGAGAAAATCCTGGACGCAGAATGATCTGACAGTCATCACATTTCGGAATATGCTTTGACTCCCTGATATATTTGGAACCAAAAACCTTACCGCAGGAGGGGCATTTATTATCCTCCACCGTGCCATATAGCATCATCACATGCTGGCACCCTGCCTCCCTGTAACTGTCATATACCATGCGAGTAACGATATCCGTCAGCTTTCCCCTCTTCTCCAGTTCCGCAGCAGCACGATACACCGTAGTCAGACTCGGCTCTCTGGCTCCCAGGACCACATCCTTATAATAGTCATAGAACACCTCCACCTGCCGGGTAAAAAACTGCTCCGTCATAATCTCTTCCCCGGAGTACCCATATTTCTGCTCGATATCATACACCATATGCTCTGCCCGAACGCCGTTCATGCCGGACTCCCTGGTAACTTCGCTACCGCTCACCAGAACAATATTATCATTCTGCCGAATCACTTCCCTGATTCCATCCAAATTGTTCTCCATCACAATCCCTCCTCTCGGGACTGTCCATTTCCGTCAAAACTTCCAGCCCTCTTTCTCTCTAGGAAACACCCTATAGCGAACCAGCATATCTACGCTGAATACTGCCGGTTCAAAATCACGCCATGTTGCTGAATATCAGCAATCAGCATGCTAATCGCCTAAGTACGTGCAGATGCAGTTCACTGCATTGTCAATGCCCGAAACATCGCTGCGGATTACCAAATCATAATTATTGAGGTTCAGCCACTTCTCGCCCACATGGTAATTATAGTAATTGCCGCGACGCTTATCATTCTTCATAATAATCTCTGCCGCCTTCTTCTCATTCACTTGATAATTATGAATGGCTCGCTGCAAGCGGTAATCCAAGGATGCCCGCACAAAGATATTAAACACGTTGTCCCGCTCTTTCAATACGTAATCCGCACACCTTCCCACAATCACGCAGGCTCCTTCCTCTGCCACCTTGCGAATCACATCCGACTGAGCCAGGAAAATCCGATCATCCAAAGAAAGGCCTGAAAAGCCAAAATCCTGATTGCCATACACATTTATTCCCATGGCCAGAGAGTACAGCAGGCTGTTGGTCGCCTTATCCTCCGCCCTCTCAAAGCTCTCCTCCGCAAAGCCGCTTTCCTTTGCAGCCCGGGTAATCAGTTCGTTGTCATAAAAAGGGATTCCATAGTGCTTGGCAATCTTTTCGCCAATTTCCCGTCCCCCGCTGCCATACTGCCTTCCAATTGTAATCACCTTATCCATAGAAATCCCGCCTTTCCGTCCTCCAGCAAAAGTCATTCTCTCGCCACTATTCACAGCCACTCATCTCCATGCGACAGCCCCTCTGAAAGCAGCAACAATCTGACCACTCATGCTGCAAACCTGTGCCGGCTTGCGCCCTCACTTTACCTTCGCGCAAATAATGCAATCTGGCAGCTTGCGCTGCCAGAAATCATTTCATATTTCAATCATCTGCCAAAACTCAAAAACATAGCCATTCGATCCTTCACGAGCCGCCCCGATAACTGACGGCAACATTCTTAGAAGAGCAGATTCATCCGCTGACGCTCATCCTCCTGCTTCTTCCTCTGCATCATGAAATTCACCGTATCTAACAACTGCTTCTTATTCATGTCGGAAGCCACCTTGGCAAAATCCGTATCAGCCATATTGCTCACCGTCTTCGTCAGATTATAGGACGTCTGGGTATTGTAGCCGATGGTATAGTCCAGAGAATTGCTCTGGGCACCGATGCTGCTACGGTTAGAAGACACTTTTGACAGCGCATCGTCAATGGTCTGGATGTCAAAATCCTTCGTCACGTCAAAGTCTGCAATCCCCAGCGCCTGAAGGGTGGCATTTCCAGTGTCAATGGTCTGACCCTGCCCGGCATTCGCCCCGCTCTGAATGTACATATTTGAGTTGGAGCCGTCCAGCAGTTTCTTGGTATTGAACTCCGTATTGTTGGCAATGTCAGAGATTCCCTGCTTGAGCTGATCCACCTCATCCTGAATAGCCCGCCTGTCCCCGTCTGACAAAACTGCCGTATTAGATGCCTGCACCGCCAATTCCCTCATGCGCTGCAAACTCTCAGTGATGCTATTGTATGCACCATCTGCCACATCTAGCACGCCTTTTCCATCCTCCGCATTCCGGGTGCCCATGTCGTAGCCGTTAATCTGGCCAATCTCTCCCTGGACAATGCTCATCTGGGCAGCCCCATCCGCAGCGGACTGAAGTTTGCTTCCGCTAGCTATCTGTCCGTAATAATTGCTTGTTCCAACGCCTGAAATACTCATATCCATCACTCCTCCCGATTCATTTTATGATCTCACAAATCCCCCGTTTCCATAATAAAGGGGTATATTGCGCTAGCGTTCCTTTTTCTATTATAGCACAATTTTTATAAAATGAAATACGCTTTTCGGATTTTCGATAGTAAATTTCGATAGTTGGTTACTATTCACATGACAGCTGCTCACTTCATTTGACAATCCCAGGCAGCAATGTTACTATCTACTATGTATAGTGAACTCAAATTATGAACGAAGAGAAAGGACGGAATCAATCTATGAATGAAGAAAATAAAAAATTATTTTTTGACGATGACAGCGACTACACTGCCACCATTACCGTCACGGACGAGGACAACAACCAAATCGAGGCTGAAATTATCGCCTCGGTAGAAATCGAGGAGATCGGAAAGGAGTTTGTGGCCTTGCTTCCCACCAGCACCGAGTCCGAGGGCGTGACAGAGGTGGAGGCCCTTATCTTGGAATATTCCGAAGACGAGAAGGGCGAACCGATATTTACCCCCATCGAGGACGAGGAACTTTTCGACGTGGTCAGCGAAGCCTTCGACCAATTCTTTGCCGAACTGGCCGAGGAGGCCGAAGAAGAAGAGGAAGAGGAATCTGGTGACTATCTGGATAATTTGCGAATCCTCCCGGGCGTTTCCATCAAAAAAGACTAAAGATCCATCGGGCAAGGCAGATACCGCTTTGCCCGTTTTTCATTAATTCAGAGAATTCCATGCCCTTTCCTCCCGCTCCATCTCAAAATAAAGCCTAAAAACATTCCACTGACTGTTCGTGGGGGTGAGAATAGCCTTATAGTCCGTAGAAATCCCCTTCTTCCTCAGCATGGCTAGCATCTTGTCCATTTTCTTTTCCTGCACGTTGCAAAACAAAAGCAAAGATCTTTCCGGAAGTTCTCCCTCATACCCTTCCCCAGACATGGCGGTTCCTCTGCAAATCTTTGCCAGCGTTTCCTTGAAGCAAACGGGAGCAACATCCTCCGCTTTCAGTCGAAGGCCGGATGCCACTTCTTTTATTTCCGAAACATGCCGAGACTGAAATATCAATATCTTCTCCATCACGCAACCTCCATAATCAATATAGCAACAGTATACAGGAAGAAAATAATCCTGACAAGAAATTACGGCTTTGAAAAATCCTCAACTTTTATCCGAATACTACCAGCGTACTGCCAAGTTGTAATAATTCTGTAATAAAATGCATCTAAATTTAATATGAGATTTAATCTTTTTGATACACTTTTTTCAAGTTTATGTTTTATAATATAACATTAGTGTATTGATTAAATCACTGACATGTGGCGAATTCGCCTACAAATATGAGGGAATGGAGGGAAACTGCTTTGTATATAATGGCTAATATTTTTATCGCATATTTGGGTTTTTATACTAAATATGAAAATTTTTGCATATTTATAAGAAACTGATGACTTTTACTTTAAAATAGAGTATGATTACTTGAGCAGATGGACTAAGAGATTAACCAGAATATGATTAAAAATATAACCGAAAGAATAATGGAAGGCAGGAGCAGACATGAAGAAGAAACAACAGCATACAGACAACGGTCAAAACTATTTCATGGAGGAATCTAACGCAGAGGAATTTGGGGATAACAGCCAGGAGATCGCTGCAGGGGGACTTACTCCTTCAGATTCGACGGCGGAGGCAGACATGCCTGCGGATGATCTATCCAAATCTGACGAAACAAATGGGGACACGGCGGATTATCATGGATTTGCCCCGATTGATGACGAATTGGCAAATAACGACAGCATGATGGATTCAAACAGCACCGGCGAAGCCGATGAAGGTCTTGCTGATTTTAGCAACGTTGATAAAACTGAAGGCAATTCTCCCGATTTTAATAAAATCGATGGGAAAAGCATGGGTTTTGAAAAGAAAACTCCTGAAACGGCCAAAGACAGGAAGAGGCAATCCAAAAGAAATAAAAAAAGCAGAGACAGGGCTCCTAAAAAATCCCGAAATCCCCTGCTGAAAGCAGTAGGAATCACCATTGCGGCTGCGATTGTCATCGTCTGCGGCACAATGCTGTACTACCATATTTATTACGGCGAACGATGGTATAAAAATACATATATCAACGATGTGGATGTATCAGGGCGGACTTTGGAAGATTCAAAAAAGATTGTTCTGAGCAAGTTAGAGGGCTATGGCTTAGCGGTAAACGGAAGGGAAGGCGGAAATCTTACCATCAGCGGGGACGAGATTGATTACAAGTTCAAAATCAACGAGAAGTTTGACGAACTGTTTGACGAAGTCCACAAAACCTCCCATCTCTTTAGCAAAAAGAATGAGCTTACCGTGAATTACGATGTGGAATATGACGAGAAGAAATTAACCAATCTGATCAAGAAATCAGATTTGGTCAAAGGCAGCGATGACTATAAGATTAAGAGGCCGAAATCCGCTTCGGTAAAATATTCCTCCGATACACTGCAATTTGTATGCGTAAAGGAACGGATGGGGAATACCATTATCAAGTCCAAACTGACAGAGGGAATCAAGGATGCCCTGAGCAAGGCAGAAACTACGCTGGATATTGATGACACGGCGGAAAATCCCTCCGAGCATGTGCTGAAGGGTGTATATAAAGCCCCCAGGATTACCTCCGACAACCCGGAACTCCAAGACCGAATGAAGGCCAGCAACAGCAAGGCTCTCCGCTTTGTCTCTTGGAACATGGGCAAGGGCGTGACCGAGCAGATCACTCCCACGGAGATTTCTTCCTGGATCAGCTATGAAGATGGAAAAATCAAATATGACTGGAACGCCGTGTCTGACTGGGTGGAGGAATTCTGCAAGAAATATAAGACTGTAGGCAAGGATCGAAAAGTGAAAATGCACAACGGCAAGACCGTCACCGTCAAAGGCGGCGACTATGGCTGGCAGCTGGACTTTGAAAGAACCCTGAAGCAAGCAAAAAAAGCCTTGCAGGCTGACATTTCCCAGGATAAGATCGATGCCTATATCAATGACCCGTCAGAAGAAAATAGGGCGGCGCTCACTTCCAAGAGAACGGTGCAGTATGCAAACACTGCATTCCGCAAGGATTACGAAGACTTTGAAAAGGACTGGGATCCCAAAAACTATACGGAAATCTCCCTTGCCAAGCAAAAAGTATATGTAATACGCAATGGCAAGGTGAAGTTCTCCTGCAGGACGATTTCCGGACGCCCTACGCCGGATCGCATCACGAAAAAGGGGGCATATTTCATCAAAGAACATCGGCCAGATACCATACTTAGGGGAGCCGACTATGCAACTCCGGTAAAAAA
>CATKZA010000005.1 GCA_949841235.1 uncultured Clostridiaceae bacterium | reverse complement strand
GTTTTTGCCAGCGAAACTGGCATATTTGAAGGTGTGAATGGAATGATCAACGGGGAACTGCTTCGCCGTGGAACAGAGGCGTTGGCTGATGGGGGGATTTTAGAGGCCGAGACAGATGCATGGCTTTTATTCTCCCATGTGACGGGTCTTAGCAGGGCAGAATACTATCTGCACCGGGGAGAGGATGCTCTTCCGGAATGGCAGGAAGCATATTGGGAAAAGATAGAGATGAGGAAAGGGCGCATGCCAGTGCAGCAGATTATCGGGGAGCAGGAATTTATGGGACTCCCCTTTTCTGTGAATGAAAATGTGCTGATTCCCAGGCAGGATACGGAGATTTTGGTGGAGACGGTATTGCCCATGGTGGCGAAAAAGCGGGTACTTGACCTTTGCACTGGCTCCGGATGCATTATCATTTCTCTGGCGGTGCTGGGAAAGCCTGGGTGCTGTGTGGGGACGGATATCTCCCGGGAGGCGCTTCGGGTGGCAGAGCGCAATAATCGGAAGCTGGGCGGCGGTGTTTCTTTTGTGGAGAGTGACTTGTTTGAAAAGGTGAATGGGACTTATGACATGATCGTGTCCAATCCTCCCTATATTCCCCCTGCCGTTATCAGCGGGCTGGAGGAGGAAGTGCGGGTGCACGAGCCTATGATTGCCCTGGATGGGGGAGAGGATGGGCTGGATTATTACCGCAGAATTGTGGCAGAGGCTGGGAACTTCCTATCTCCCGGGGGCATCTTGGCCTTTGAGATCGGCCATGACCAGGGCGGGGACGTGGAGCAGCTGATGATAGAGGCGGGATATGCCTCCGTGCGCTGCAAGAAAGACTATGGAGGGCATGACAGGGTGGTGATAGGTTTTTGGAAACCATAGCATGAAGGCATTTGGGAATGGAGGTAAGAACATGTTTGACCGTTTGGAGGATTTGGTGCGCAGGCTGGAGGAAATCAATATGGAGCTGACAGACCCGGATACTGTGAGCAATCAGGAGAAGTACCGCCAGCTGATGAAGGAGCAGAATGAACTGACGCCCATCGTGGATAAATATATGGAATACAAGAAGGCGAAGGAGGGCGTGGAGGATAGCCTGACGCTTCTGGAGGAAGAGAGCGACGAGGAGATGCGGGAGATGGCCAAGGAGGAATTGGCGGATTGCCGGGAGGCAGTGGAGCGTTGCGAGCAGGAACTTAAGATTCTCATGCTGCCCAAAGATCCCAATGATGACAAGAATGTCATCGTGGAAATCCGTGGCGGTGCCGGCGGTGACGAGGCGGCTCTCTTTGCGGCAGATTTGTTCCGCATGTATTCTAAGTATGCGGAGGGAAACCGCTGGAAGGTGGAGGTGATGAGTGCCAACGAGAATGGCATCGGGGGATTTAAGGAAATCGTGTTTATGGTCATTGGCAGTGGGGCATATTCTAAGTTGAAGTATGAGAGCGGCGTTCACAGGGTGCAGCGGATACCTTCCACGGAATCCGGCGGGAGGATTCACACTTCCACTGCCACGGTGGCAATCATGCCGGAAGTGGAGGACGTGGAGGTTTTTGTGGATCCTAATGACTGCAAGATTGATGTCTACCGGGCATCCGGCAATGGCGGCCAGTGTGTCAATACCACCGATTCTGCCGTGCGCATTACCCACATGCCCACAGGTATCGTGGTGACCTGCCAGGATGAGAAATCCCAGCTGAAGAATAAGGATAAGGCCATGAAGGTGCTGCGCTCCCGCATATACGATATGGAGCAGGAGAAGGCGGCAAGCGAGCAGGCGGCGGAGAGAAAGAGCCAGGTGGGTACCGGGGATCGCTCGGAGAAGATTAGGACATATAATTTCCCCCAGGGCAGGGTGACGGATCATCGGATCAAATTTACCAGCCACCGCCTCAATGAGGTGCTGGAGGGGGATATCAGCGAGATTCTGCAAAATATCATCGTGGCGGACCAGACGGCAAAGTTGGAGAAATTGAATGAAAGTGCCTGACCTCCGAGTGTGGCAGATGATAAATTATTAAGAAATGAATTGATGCCGTGTGAGAATTGTCCGAAGGGATAAAAGGGATTGTGCTGATGATGCAGAGCGTTTTGTGGGGGTTGGATTTGATAAAAGGCGAAGCAAGAATGGCAGCGAATAGCAGACTCAAAGTACTGCGAGTATTTGAAAGGTTTTTGATATCGTATGATTACCAGCGAATCTAATGGGAAGATTAAGGAAATCGTGAAATTGCAGAAGTCTGCCAGAGAGCGAAGGAAGAGGAAATGCTTTCTGGCAGAGGGCGTGAAGATGGTGCGGGAAGCCTTTGGCTGCGGAAAACTGCGGGCAATTTATTTTTCTGAGAAGTTCTGGGAATCCCGGGGGCAGGATTGGCAGGAAATCACCGGCCGGGTTGTCTGGGAGGTGGTGTCGGAGCCGGTATTTCATAAGATTGCAGATACGGTCACGCCCCAGGGGGTTCTGGGGGTTGTAGAAATGCCGGAGCATCATCTGGAGGAACTGCTGGATGATTCCAGGAAGGCATATATTCTGTTGGATGATGTGAGGGATCCCGGCAATCTGGGTACCATTCTGCGGACGGCGGAAGGTGCCGGCATGTCCGGGGTCATCATGAGCAGGGAGACGGTGGATCTGTTTAATCCCAAGGTAGTTCGAGCCACCATGGGGGCTATTTTTCGGGTGCCATTTTGTTATGAAGAGAATCTGGCGAGATGCATCGGAGCATTAAAGTCTGCGGATATTCCGGTATATGGCACCATGATGGATGGAAGCACAGTGTATGATGCGCCTGATTACACTGGTCCGGTAGGGATCGTCATCGGAAATGAGGCCAACGGAATTTCCGATGAAGTAGCGGAGTCGCTTACCGGGGGGATTCGGATTCCCATGGAGGGCATGTTGGAATCCCTGAATGCCTCGGTGGCGGCCGGGGTGCTGATGTATGAGATTGCCAGGCAGAGGCGTGGCGGCTCGTCATGATAGTCATACTTGTATCTTATTGGGGAAATGTGCTATAATGCTGAAAAATGAAATAAGGAGTTGCTGAGAATAGTAACAATAGAAGGAGGGAGAGGCATGGATCCAATATACTGGCTGGTTGCGCTGGGCGTTTTCGTGGTTTTGGAGATGATTTCTCTTGGACTTACCAGTATCTGGTTTGCGGGAGGGTGTCTGGTGGCCTTTGTGGCCGCTCTTCTGGGCGCACCATTCTGGCTGCAGATCGTGCTTTTTTTGGCAGTTTCCATCCTGCTGCTGATCTTTACGAAGCCCGTGGTGGAAAAGCATCTGAATCACAATCGGGAGAAGACCAATGTGGACAGCGTGAAGATGCGCCAGGGCAAGGTGATTGAGGAGATTGATAATTTCAACCAGAAGGGCACGGTGCTTCTGGATGGCATGGAATGGATGGCCAGAAATGCGGCATCGGATGAAAAGATACCCGTGGGTGCCAGAGTGATGGTGCAGGAAGTGAGGGGAGCGCATCTGGAGGTTGTAAAGGTGGAGGAACAGTAAGCTCTTGGGGAATGCTGCTCAGTGGGGACTTGCGTGCGGTGTTGCGCAGTGCATCCCTGCATGGGAGGAAAATAGCGCTCTGTGTCTGTGCGCCGCTTGGCACGGAGATGCATTATTATCAAAATGCGGCGCAGAAAAGAGGAATCGTATGGGACCATTGTTTATTGTAATTTTAGCGATTGTATTGATCATTCTGCTGTCCTGCATCAATGTGGTGCCGCAGGCAAAGGCTTTCGTGGTGGAGAGGCTGGGAGGATACCAGACCACTTGGGGCGTGGGCGTGCATTTTAAGACGCCGATCATTGACAGGGTGGCAAAGAAGGTGATATTGAAGGAACAGGTGGTGGACTTCGCACCCCAGCCCGTGATTACCAAGGATAATGTCACCATGCGGATTGACACGGTGATATTTTATCAGATTACAGATCCTAAGTTATATGCCTACGGCGTGGAAAATCCCATCGTGGCCATCGAGAACCTGACGGCCACCACGCTGCGAAATGTCATCGGAGAACTGGAATTGGACGAGACGCTCACATCCAGAGAGACGATTAACACGAAGATGCGGGCATCCTTGGATTCTGCCACAGATCCCTGGGGCATCAAGGTGAACCGGGTGGAATTGAAAAATATCATTCCGCCGGCGGCCATTCAGGATGCCATGGAGAAGCAGATGAAGGCAGAGCGAGAGAAGAGGGAGTCCATTCTCCGCTCCCAGGGCGAGAAGGAATCTGCCATTCTGGTGGCGCAGGGCAAGAAGGAGGCGGCCATTCTGGACGCAGAGGCAGACAAGGCTGCTGCCATCCTCCACGCAGAGGCGAAGAAGGAGGCCACCATTCGGGAGGCGGAAGGTCAGGCAGAGGCGATTCTTGCCGTGCAGAAGGCGAAGGCAGACGGCATTCGCATGCTGAACGAGGCGGGCGCATCGCCGGAGGTCATCAAGCTGAAGAGCCTGGATGCCTTCGAGCGGGCGGCAGACGGCAAGGCCACGAAGATTATTATTCCATCGGAAATCCAGTCCTTGGCGGGATTGGTCACTTCTGTCAAGGAAGTGGCAAAGGAATAGGGAGTGAAAAGCCTATTTCTTGGAAGGATGGAAAAGTGGAAGTTTTTGGATAGGAAGTTGCTGTGTAGGGAAGCCAAAGAAGGTTAAAGGAAATAATAAGAGGGAACTCCGATGGCTGTCCGGCTATTCGGGGTTTTCCTTTTTTCACTTTATTAAGAAACTGCTCATAACGTAACGCTATGCCATTGGGAATGCGCTGGCGTTCCCTTTTTTCATTGAATAAGATGCATGTTAGTACAACTAGTACAGCGAAAATTAAGTTCTTGATATATTCGCGCAGGATAATTGTTTCAGATACCGGGAAGAAAATCGACGGAGTAGAGTGTGGCAAAGACCATATAAAGCAATGGTTCATCTAGATTTTTTGACGCAGTAGCTGAACAATTAGACAAGTGAAGATGTCAGTTACTTAATATTCGTTGTACTAGTGTCTGCGTTGCAATGGGGACACTGTAAGGACTTTGGTTCTTTTTATGCGCAATGAGGTAAAAGTGAGCGGAGTACGCTTTGCGGAAGAGAGGTAAATTATGGATTTAAAAGGAAGAAATTTTTTGACATTGAAGGATTTTACGCCGGAGGAAATCTTGTATCTGGTGGATTTGGCAGAGAAATTGAAGGAGATGAAGAAAAAGGGGGAGAAGATCAACCACTACATAGGCAAGAATGTGGCTCTTATCTTTGAGAAGACCAGTACCCGTACCAGATGTTCCTTTGAGGTGGCTGCTCACGATATGGGCATGGGAACCACGTATCTGGATCCTTCCGGCTCCCAGATCGGGAAGAAGGAGAGCATTGCGGATACGGCTAGGGTGCTGGGCAGGATGTTTGACGGCATCGAATACCGGGGTTATGGGCAGGAGATTGTGGAAGAACTGGCAGAGCATGCAGGGGTTCCCGTGTGGAATGGCCTGACCAATGAGTATCATCCCACCCAGATGCTTGCCACCCTCCTTACCATCAGGGAGCATTTAGGAAGAATCAAGGGAGTGAAACTGGTATATATGGGCGATGCCCGCTACAATATGGGAAATTCCCTGATGATTGTCTGCGCCAAGATGGGAATGAATTTCGTTGCCTGCACGGCGAAGGAATATTTCCCTGACAATGCATTGGTGGAGCAGTGCCAGGAGTACGCCAAGGCTTCCGGGGGTTCCATCACCTTGACGGAGGATGTGATGACGGGGACGAAGGCTGCGGATGTGATTTATACCGACGTGTGGGTATCCATGGGAGAGCCGGAGGAAGTATGGGCAGAGCGCATTCAGGCATTAAAGCCCTATCAGGTGAATCGGAAGGTGATGGAGAATGCCCGGGATGGTGCCATTTTTACCCACTGTCTGCCCGCATTCCACGACTTAAAGACGGCGATTGGAAAAGAGGTCTACGAGAAGTTTGGCATGGAAGAGCTGGAGGTGACGGACGAAGTCTTTGAATCTCCCCAGTCCGTTGTGTTCGACGAGGCGGAGAATAGGATGCATACCATCAAGGCTGTGATGGTGGCAACGCTGGGCGCAAATTCTTCTTTCATGGATTGTTGATGTCAGCTTTGCTGACACTGCCGCCTGTGGCGGCATGATTGGAAGTGTGATATGAAGGAAAAAATACTGAGAGCATTGCGGGAGGCGGGGCAGGAGTATGTTTCCGGTGCGGCTCTCTGTGAAAAACTTGGGGTATCCAGACAGGCAGTGTGGAAGAATATTGCTGCGCTGAAGGAGATGGGGTACGAATTTGCTGCCGGTTCCAAGAAAGGCTACCGTCTGATGTCTGCACCGGACAGGCTCTATGGGCCGGAGATTGAGAGCCATTTGCCGGAGGATGAGTTCTGCCGGAGGGTGGAATGCCTGGAGGAAGTGGATTCCACCAATAGCTATGCCAAAAAACTGGCGGAACAGGGAGAGCCAGAGGGGACTCTGGTGATGGCAGAGCGGCAGACTGCGGGCCGGGGGAGAAGGGGAAGGCACTGGGACAGCCAGGAGGGCGTGAACGTGTTTATGACGCTGATTCTCAGGCCGGAACTCCATCCCTCCCGGATATCCGGCATGACCCTTCTGGCAGCCTTGGCTATCGCAAAGGCGATTCGGGAAATGGTTTCCCTGGATGTGGCTATCAAGTGGCCTAATGACGTGATTGTGGCAGGAAAGAAGGTCTGCGGCATTCTGACGGAGATGAGTTCGGAGGAAAACTTTGTCCACTATGGGGTGGTGGGCATGGGAATCAATGTGAACCAGAGGGACTTTCCCGAGGAATTGCAGGGAAAGGCCACGTCTATTTTTCTGGAGGCGGGAGAGAAACTAGACCGATGCGCTCTGGCGGCAAGGACGGTAACGCTTTTCGGGGAATATTACCGCCAGTATGAAAGGGAGGGAAACCTCTCTGCTCTTGTGCCGGATTATAACCAGCTGCTTGCCAATAGGGATCGGGAAGTGCGGGTGTACTATGGCATGGTGGAGGATGCTGCCAGAGAGGATGTTCGGATGGGGATTGCCAGGGGCATTGACGGGGAGGGAGCCCTTTTGGTGGAAATAGACGGAAGGGAAGAGAGGATCGTGTCTGGCGAGGTGTCCGTGAGGGGGATGGATGGCTATGTGTGAATTTATGCTGACTGTTATCGGGAAGAACTTCAATCGCCGCAAACCGTCTATGGATCATTGGAAGAACTTCAGCGTGGGTTCTTCCGCCTGTCACCTTGCCGTTTCACAGATTCAGAAACGGAACGAACTGGATGTGGAACTTACTTTTGACTGGCTGATTGATGTCATGCTTAAAATGAAAAAGGCGTTCAAAAAGTATCTGTAAAGGTGGTGGTGGAGTGATTACGCTAAATCCAAACACGGTCATTGAGGACAGCCTTGAGACGGCATTCGGCTTAAGGGCTTACATAGATATTATCTCTGCCATTCGGAGGGAAGGTTTTACTGCAACGCCGGAGTTTAGAAAGACCTTCAACGGCTTTTATAGGGTTCGCCAGAAATCTGCCGCCTGGTACGATAAGTATTATAAGCTCATGGAGGAACAGCGGACAGCGAACAGAGGATTCCGAGATTTGCTGATATGTCTCGAATCTGTCAGTGGCACAATCGATGTATCTTTTGTGAGCAAGCTGATGGCGGCGGTTGACCCGTCGTTCCCAATATGGGATCGGTACGTCTTGCAGAACCTTGGACTCTTGAAGCGATGGGAAAAGCTGATCGGCAAGGATAAAGCCCTGCGCATAGATGAAGCAGAGCAAATATATGAGGATATAAACTCCTGGTATGATGCTTTTATCTGCAGCACAGACGGAGAAGCGTGTGTTGCGGCATTCGATTCTGCAATGCCGCATTATAAGGAAAAACTGACCGCAGTAAAGAAGATTGATTATCTTCTTTGGAGCAAGAGATAAAGGAGTAAATGATATGGAATATACACCGATTGAGCAGCAGGCACTCGATTTGATGAGAAGGACCGATTTCAAAAATTTGTCAAAGAGCGATGTTTTAAGCATTGCATCTAAACTTGGAGAACTGCGTCCTGACGTGGCAAAGGAAGTGATAGCGCAGTTTCCTGAGTTTGTTAAGCTGATTCAGTCCTCGATGGAGGAATACAAAGATATCCTTGGGAACATCATCGCCAGCGATGATGAAAGCATAAAACAAGTATATGCTGTCACAGATAAAGACTTGGAAACTTCCGCAGACAGTCGAAAACAGTTTTATGATTTTGCAGGAAAAGTCCATGCTGATCTTAGTAGGTGTCTTGACAATCCCAATTTGACCGCCGAAGAGCGTAAGGATATTTTGACGCAGGAAATGGAGATTTTGAAAGCCGTCAGCAACAAGGATACAGAAATCCGCAACCATGAAACCGAGACTGTCAAAATGGTTGACAAGAAGGATTCCGAGAAAAGACAGTTTAATTGGGGAATTGTGAAAGTGGCAAGTTCGGTACTTCTTGCCGGATTGGTGGTTGGTGTAAGCATATTTGGTGGCAATGTGAATCTAAAGTTACCTAAGAAGTAAGGAAAAAGGATGAAACAGATAAGCAACAAGGAATATGAAGAATTCCAGCAGTACCTCTACAACAAAGCGCACGGGTATATTTGGACACCGGACACGCTGGAACTGATATGCGGTGGGAATGACAACGAGCCGGAGCGAATCGGAAAACAGATGCTTGAGATGCTGGGCAGGTTGCGTAACGAGCGTATCTCCCACATGACGAGCGACAAGCACAAAAAATATGTGATCCGTAGCCTTCGCAAGGGTGAAATAGAACTTTTGAAGGACTTCTTGTATGAAGTTATCTTCATACCGAAGGGAACGGAGCCTCCCACACGGGGCATCATCGAGAAGCCGGAACTGCGTGTGTACACGGATGATTTCGGTACTGGAGCCGGATCAGAATCTGCTGACACAGATCGAAGGCAGGATTCAGAACGCTACGTCGAAGGGCATGAAAACAGATTGCGTTTCCTGGAGCTTCTGCCCCAATCTGTCGATCTCGGAAGACCCGGTATGTGGGTCAGCGCACTGTCAGATTGCCGATTATTGGGCGGGACAATTAGGCAAGCAGGATATTGTCGCGTATCAGGTGTCCAGGCGCAGCGGAACCCTGTATTGCCACTTGGAAGAAGAACAGGAAACTGTATCCGATAGTTTGGAGGTTATTGAGGTGGAAGCATCGTCGGATAAGCCTAAAAAGGGTATGCTGAGAACAGCTATTGCGGCACTGAAAAACATAGGAGGAATCACGGAGTTTGGCAAAGCGGTTATTGCATTATCGGAGTTTGTCAATTCTCTAATAGAATAAGTGATATTTGGGCTAAAATAAAGTAGAGGCAGCATAAGCTGCCATTAGAAAGCGAGGTGTTCCCGTGACTATAGAAGAACTCCTTGCAGGGGAGTCTAAGAATATAGAGTTTAAGGTGCAGAGACCAGACAGGAGCATCAAATATATGAAGTCTGTGGTGGCTTTTGCCAATGGCAAAGGCGGCCAAATCGTATTTGGCGTTGATGATAAAACCAGGAAGGTGGTTGGCATTCGGTCATTCGGACCGATTTGACAGTTGCCGATGAGGAGATTCAGGCTCTGTGCCAGCAGATGAAAGAGGTTGCTCTGACGAATAGCAAGTCTGAGCTTCAGCGGGAATTGGTAAAAGATGTGACGAAGAATGTCCTGTTGAGCTGGGGGATTTTGAAAAAAGGAGATGATGGGAAGATTTATCCCACCAACGCCTATGTGTATCTGACCGGGCAGGACTGTTTTCATTCGGTCATCCAGTGCGGCGTGTTTAAAGGGACTACCAGAAGCGTGTTTGTGGATAAAAGAGATTATGGCGGCCCTTTGTGGGAACAGGTGGAAAATGCCTTGAAGTTCGTCCTGCGGAATATCCGTCTAGGTAGTCAAATTGAGGGTGCTTACAGGAAGGATATTTATGAACTGCCGCCAGACAGCATCCGGGAGTTGATTGTCAATGCGGTGATGAATTGTAGCTATATTCAGGAGTCTCGTATCCAGGTGGCCATTTACGATGACAGACTGGAGATTACCTCTCCGGGTGGATTGCTTCCTGGCGTAACCATTGATTTGATGAAAGAAGGATTCTCTAAAATCCGCAACCGTTCTCTTGCCAATGCGTTTTCCTACATGAACTTGGTGGAAGCATGGGGCAGTGGAATCTCAAAACTGATGGTTGCAATGGAGCAGTATGGACTGAAAGAACCAGAGTTCGTGGACATGGAGGTGGCGTTCCGCATCAATCTATACAGAGGGCAAAACAACACGGTTTCGGAAAATGATATGTTTCAGCACAGCCTTTCTGGCACTGATATTGCCGGAAAAGTGCCGGAAAAATGCCGGAAAAGTGCCAGCAAGCGAGCAAGAACAGAAAATTCATAAGTATACGATAGAAAATGGAGTCATTACAACAGCACAGACAGCGGCGCTGCTTGGAGTAAAGCCGCGCAGAGCCAGAGAAATACTGAATGGAATGGTTCAGAAAAGATGGTTGAAAAAACAGGGGGGCTTCCAGAAACACTGCTTATGTAATCAATACAGAAAGAAGGTAAAGCAGTATGGATATAGAAAATGTAACGCAAGAACTAAACCGCAAATTTGCTGCACCTTTGCCGGAATACTATCACCGTCGCATTATCTTCTGGCATGACGAGGAGCGGGAGTTTGAGGACAAGTTGGATGAGATTCGGCTGGACAATGCCAAGGTAGTCGCTCTGATTGATTTATCCTGGTATGCTGGGGGTATTCCGGCTGGAATCTCAGATGATGCCAGGAAACGGCAAGTTCGAGCGCACCGGCTTGGGCAGTGACGGTAAGTGCAGGGAGGCTGTAAACACGGCATTCAATTACCTGAAGGCGAATGGCAACCGAATCAGCGGCTCTATTAGTACCTCTACGAAGGATTATATCATTAATTATCAAGATTTGCAGGGGATTGGTATGACCAATAAACTGGTGTTGCCGACATTGATTGCTCTTTGCTCTATTGCACTTGGAAAATCGTCAGTGAGCAATTTGGCAATACTGGGGGATATTACAATCAGTGGAACGTTGATAAAGGTGGACGATCTTGCAAATACACTTCAGGTGTGTCTGGACAGCGGTGCAAAGAAAGTGTTGATTCCAAGCACTTCTTTTGTGGACTTTGCGAGTGTTCCGGCAGACCTTATGAGTGCATTTCAACGAATTCCGTATCAAAGTGCAGAAGATGCTGTGTTTAAGGCACTGGGAGTTGAATGAAAACGCCAATCTCCCAGTTATGCTGGGGTGAATTGAGTAGGCATTGATATATAGGCAACATATCCAAATTTGCATGTTTTGAAACAGAATTGGCATCAGTGGTGGCATCAAGATATGATAAACTATTACTAACTTTGCGAATGCATTGTTACTATATAAAACACTAACAAAATAAAACACTAACAAATTTTTTTGCTTTATTAAGGTGTGTAGAAGTCTGGCAAATATACATCAAGGGAGGTAATAGGTTATCATGAATTTTTTGGACGAATTTCAGTATATTGCAGAGCGATACCCGGATCAGGCGGCGATTGTGGATTGCAATGGGGAGAGGGCTACTTCCTACAGGGAGCTGGAAACCCTCAGCCGAAGGGTTGCGGCAAAGCTTCGAAAGAATGGGGAAATCTCCGGGAGAGTTGCCTTGGTATGCATGGGCAGGAGGATGGAATACATAGCGGCGGAGATCGGCATCCTGATGGCGGGAGGGGCGTTTGCCCCCGTGCTGCCGGAATATCCCCAGGAGCGATTGGAGTATATCAGAAAGGACTGCGATGCGGCGGCTTTCATTGATATGGACTGGATGGCAGACGTTGCCGCATTTGAGCCTGCGAATCCCGTGAAGGTGGCGGACGACAATAGGGCATTGATTGTCTATACCTCCGGCTCCACTGGCAGGCCGAAGGGAATCGTCCACACCATGCTCAGCTTCACCCAGGGGGTTATGCGGAACCGAAAGGGCTTCTCTCTGCATGAGAGGGATGTGCTGGCCGCCATGGCTCCCCTGTCCTTCGTGGCCCTTGCACTGGAGTATTATGCCGTTCTTGCCGCCGGTGCATGCGTTCATATGCTTCCGGAAGAGGTGAGGAAGGACGTGCGGCTTCTGGAGGACTATTATGCGGAGAAGGAGATTACCTGTGGCTTTATCAGTCCCCAGATTCTGCGGCTCTTCAAGAATAAGGACAAGGCGTTGAAGAAGCTGGTTACGGGAAGCGAGCGGGTATCCATGCTGGCGGGAGACGGCTATGATTTGTATAATTTTTATGGTGCCAGCGAGACGGCTACCCTGGCTTGCAGCTACAAGATTCAGGAACCTATGGCGAACACCCCCATTGGAAGGCCCGCAGAGGGATTGGAGTTCTTCTTGCTGGATGACGAGGGGAAGGAGGTTCCCGAGGGGGAAGAGGGCGAGATCTGCATCAAGGGATACCTTGCGGTGGCCTATCTGAATCTGGAGGAGCAGAGCGCAAGGACGTTCCAGACGCAGGAGGATGGAAAGATTCTTCTGCATACCGGGGATATGGGTAAGAGGCTCCCGGACGGCAATTATGTTTATGTCAACCGCAAGGACTGGATGGTGAAGGTCAATGGCCAGAGAGTGGAGACCGGGGAAATTGAGGTTCAGATGACTTTATTCCCCGGAGTGGATAATGCGGTGGTGAAAGCCTTTGAGGATGAGTATGGCAGGAGCTACCTCTGCGGATTCTACGTGTCGGGGGAGGAGGTGACGGGAGAGAAACTCCGCACCCATCTGGGGCAGACGTTGCCTGAGTACATGATTCCCCGCTTCTTTAAGAGGCTGGAAAGCCGTCCCAAGAATGTAAATGGAAAGTTGGACAGGACGGCTCTCCTTCCTCCGGGAATGGAGGAGTATAAGGCGGAGTACCGGGAGGCGCAGGATGATACCCAGCGCCGCATCTGCCTTGCCTTTGAGGAGGTTCTCTCCTGCGGTACCGTGGGACTGGACGACGATTTCTTCCGACTGGGGGGAGATTCCATCAATGTGCTGAAATTGGTGGAGGCTCTTGACGGGCTGGCTCTGACCCCGGAGATGGTCCTGACCGGCAGGACGCCGGGAAATATCGCATCCCTTCTGGGCGGGGAGCAGGAGGATGGCTTGCAGAAATATTCCGGCGACAGGAAGGAATTTCCCCTTACGGATGCCCAGATGGGGGTTTACCTGGAGTGCATCAATGAGCCGGAGGGGACGATGTACAATATTCCCATGTGCTGTGAATTGCCGGCAGACCTTGATACCGACAGGTTCCGGGATGCCGTCAGGAAGGCGGTGGCAATGCATCCTTCCTTCGGGGTCAATATCGGGCTGTGCCAGGGAAGTCCCGTGATGTATCTGCACCCGGAGTATTTGAAGGCAGAAGTGGGAGAGTGGGAGACAGAGGATATGGAAGCGGTGAAGAGAACCTTTGTCCGCCCATTTGCCATGGAGGGCGAGCCGCTCTACCGCATGGCACTTTACCGGGATCAGAACCATGTGTATTTTCTCTTTGATGTGCATCATATCATCTTTGACGGCACTTCCGTGACGGTATTCCTGGATGAAATCTCCCTTCTCTACCGGGGAGAGGAGCCGAAGCCGGAGGAAATCTCCCTGATGGATATGTCAGCGTATGAGGAGACTTTGGTGGAAAAGCCCCGGTATCAGGCGGCGCAGGAATATTTCAGGAAACGGCTGGAGGGAGAGGATTTCGGGGACTCTCTGATCAAGGATTACAAGAAAAAGGAGGCCGGATCTGGGAGCGACGAGGTGCGGCTGTCTCTGGGAGAGGAGTTTTCCACCATGGCGGTGGAGCAGTTTGCAAGGCAGAGGGGAATTTCCGAGAATACGTTCTTTCTCGGCGCATTTTCCTATGCCTTGGGCAAGTATAACGGAGAGAGCAAGAGCCTGTTCTGCACGGTAAACAATGGAAGGCATTCGGTGAATCTGGCCCAGTCCACGGGAATGTTTGTAAAGACCCTTCCCATCTGCCAGGCATGGGAGGAAGGCACTGCCGTGGAATCCTATTTGCAGGATTTCCAGAAAGACTTTTATGAGACCATGAGCCATGACTGCATTTCCTTCGGGGAACTGGCCAGGGACTATGGCATTGTGTCAGATATTCTCTTTGTCTATCAGGGCGAGATGCTTAGCGGGCTTTCCCTGGATGGCAGGGAGTTTCCTGCAAAGCCCCTTTCCACTGGGGATGTGCAGGCGGATATGTCCCTGATGGTGATGAAGAACCGGGAGGGCTATGAAGTCTCTCTGGAATATCGCAGGGATCTGTATCGGGAAGAGACGGCGAAGGGGCTGCTGGGGATGCTGACCCAGACTCTCAAGGGAATGCTGTCTTGCAGCACGTTGAGCCAGATTTCCCTCACATCGGAATTGGATATCCAGCGGCTGGATCGCTTGAATGAGACGGATACGCCTTTCGACAGGGGCAGAACCGTGATTGACCTGTTCCGGGAGCGGGCCGGGAAGATGCCGGAGCATACGGCGGTGGTTTACATAGAGAAGGGGGATGGGGAGCAGGAAAATCCATCTCAGGCAGGGAATGGGCGCGAGGTGCGGATGTCCTACGCCCAGCTGGACGACATGACAGACCGCGTGGCCGGCTATGTTGCGGGGCTTGGCATTGGCAGGGAGCAGGTGGTGTCCGTGCTGATTTCCAGAAGCGAATATATGGCGGTGGCCTCCCTTGGCGTGTCCAAGGCCGGGGCGGCATACCAGCCATTGGATCCCTCCTATCCCAAGGAGCGGCTGGCATTTATGATGAAGGATGCGGATGCAAAACTATTGATTGCGGATGAGGCACTTCTTGATTTGGTGCCGGAATGGCAGGGAAAGGTTCTCTTGACCAAGGATATCCCCGGACTGCCGGAGGCGGAGAAACTTCCGGAGCCGCCAAAGCCAGAGGATCTGTTTATCTTATTGTATACTTCCGGCTCCACGGGCGTGCCGAAGGGCTGCATGCTGGAGCATGGAAATATTGCGGCATTCTGCCATACATTTTGCAGGGATTACCAGCTTGATGGAGAGAGCAGGGTTGCGGCCTACGCCAGCTACGGCTTTGATGCCAATATGATGGATATGTATCCTGCGCTGATATCGGGGGCGGAGCTTCATATCATTGACGAGGCGATTCGTCTGGACTTGAATGCCCTGAATGCGTATTTTAAGGAGCAGGGCATTACCAATTCCTTTATGACCACCCAGATTGGGCGGGCGTTTGCCACCACCATGAAGAATGATGGGCTGAAATATCTGTCCATGGGCGGAGAGGCACTGGCTCCCTTTGCCCCGGAGGGGGATACGAAGTATTTTAATCTCTATGGGCCGACGGAGTGTACCGTGTTCGTGACCTCCTACCAGCTTCGGGAATTTGAGGAGGAACTTCCCATCGGGAAGGCAATCTCCAATGTAAAGCTCTATGTGCTGGACGGACTGGGCAGGAGAGTTCCCGTGGGAGTGCCGGGAGAACTTTGCATTGCGGGCTATCAGGTGTCCCGGGGCTATCTGAACCGGCCGGAAAAGACGGCAGAGGCCTATGAGGAGAATCCATTCTGCACCCAGGAGGGATACGATAGAATCTACCACACTGGGGATATCGTGCGGTTCCTTCCCGATGGCAACATCCAGTTTATCGGCAGGCGGGATGGTCAGGTGAAGATTCGGGGCTTCCGCATCGAGCTGACGGAGGTGGAGGAGATCATCCGCCGGTTCCCCGGCATCAAGGATGCCACGGTTGCGGCCTTTGACGAGCCTTCCGGGGGAAAATATATTGCCGCCTACGTGG
>CATKZA010000004.1 GCA_949841235.1 uncultured Clostridiaceae bacterium | reverse complement strand
ATACACGAATCACGGTATCATGCTTTCTGTATTTTGTCAGCAGCTCTCCTCTTTCATCGATAATTGAAGTTCCTTCCGAACATGAGTATCAATCTTAGGGGTAGAGCGATCCTGCAAGGTCTCATAAACCTTGGGAACCATAATGCTCTGATACGCCGGGCGGATAATCTTATCCACATTAATCAATTCCTCCATGCGGTGAGCGCTCCAGCCCACAATCCGCGCCATGGCAAAAATCGGCGTAAACAATTCCTGAGGAATCCCCAGCATATTGTACACAAACCCGCTGTAAAAGTCCACGTTAGCGCTAACGCCCTTGTAGATCGCACACTCCTCGCCAATCACTTCCGGCGCGATGCGCTCTATCATAGAATACAATTCAAACTCGCTCTTCTGGTGCTTCTCCTCCGCCAGCATCTCCACAAATGTCTTAAACGCCAATGCCCTGGGATCGGAAATGGAATAAACTGCATGACCCATACCGTAAATCAGCCCCCGCCTGTCGAAAGCCTCCCTGCGAATCAGCTTGTGGAGATAATCCCTCACCTGATCCTCATCGGTAATATCCTTCACATTCTGCTTCAAATCCTGAATCATTTCCACCACTTTGATATTCGCCCCGCCATGCTTGGGTCCCTTGAGGGAAGAGAGCGCAGCGGCAATGACAGAATAGGTATCAGAACCGGCAGACGTCACCACCCTGGTGGTAAATGTGGAGTTATTTCCGCCTCCATGCTCCATGTGAAGCACCAGTGCCAAATCCAGCACCTTCGCCTCCACATCGGTGTATTTCTTATCGGGGCGAAGCATGCGCAGGATATTTTCCGCCGAAGAAAGATTGTCGTCAGGGCGGTGAATGTAAAAGCTTTCGTCACACTCATAATGGTTGTACGCATGATATCCGTACACCGACAGCAAAGGAAATACTCCGATCAGCAACAAACTCTGCCGCAGCACATTTTCCAAGGAATTGTCCGTCACCTTGTCGTCATAAGAGGACAGGGTCAGCACGCTCTTTGTCAGAGAATTCATAATATCATTGCTTGGCGCCTTCATAATCACGTCCCGGACGAAATTGGTAGGCAGCCGCCTATTCTTCGCCAGTATCTTCTGGAACTCCACCAACTGTTCCATGTTTGGCAAATCCCCAAACAACAGCAGATATGCCGTCTCCTCAAATCCAAACCGCTTGTCATTCCGAAAGCCCTTGGTCAGGTCGAAAATATTGTATCCCCGGTAATACAGCTGCCCGTCGCATGGCACCGTCCTGCCATCCTTCTTCTCGCTGGCCTTGATGAGCGAGATGTTCGTAATGCCGGACAGAACCCCCTTACCATTCTTATCCCGCAATCCTCTCTTCACGCCAAACTCATCAAACAGCTTCACATCAATCTGATTATTCTCCCTGCAAATCTTACTGCACTTATCAGCATATTTTTCCATCATCTTATCAAAATTCGCACCCATATAAATCCCCATTCCTTTCCGTTACCTGCAAACTTAAATGTACGATGCCGCAGGCACAAATTGCTAACCTCCTACTTTGCAAGAAAATCCCTTGCTGCACAAGAGGTATTACTTCGCTCCTAATTAACATCCCCCTCATGTATCATCTCGATAATATTGTGGTTCATAGTGGTCGCCACCTCTCTCAGCACCTCCTGCTGCTCGCCGGTAATTCCGGCAAATATGTTCTTCAACATTTTCTTCCTCTGCCGGGAAACCGCCTCAATAATGGGAAATGCCTGTTCTTGAAGCAGCAAATGTACGTATCTCTTATCCTTTCCTCTATGTTTCTTTACCAGCAGTCCTCTTTCCAGCAATTTTTCCACGGACTTGGACACATAAGACTTTGCCATAAAATGCATCTCCACAATATCCTTGGCAGTGTCATGCTGATCATGCTCATGGAGAAATAATAGTACGCGAATGTCAACCATGGTCAGCTGATATTCCTCCAGCACGGTACTCAGGTACACTTCCTGCAATTTCTTATAGTGCCTCCCGCTTAATAATAACTCCATTTTGTCATCCACCGTCACCACATCCTTCCACCCAGAATGTATTCGCAAGTGACTATTTGCAACAGATTTCTAAAAGCATCCGAATCAATGCCAGCGCAATTAAGGCCAAAGCAAATAGTTCATTACAGAACTATTTTAACAGATAAAACACCTTTGTGTCAAATATTTCACAAATATTACATATATTAGTAATCGAGAGCCGCTACTCTTCATTGCATGAATACTCGTTATTTTGCTAAAACCATGCAAAATGACGCCCCAAACTTTACTTTTTCCCCCGACATGGCTATAATGATACAAAAGTTGCATGTCACCACCAGCCAAGATAAAGCGTAAATACATATATCGCAAAATGTCAATTCTTTATTATGCGCAATATAGCACAGGCGAGCAGGATTCGCTTTGCAGAAATGAGGTAAATCATGTTTTCAGAAAAGAGATTAAAAGAAATCGTCCACGAAATCAAAGGCAACTATGACCAAGAAGAACTATTTTGCATCAAGAAGGGCCAGCAGATGCCCAGCCGGAATGCCATCATACATATTATTATGGGGTTGCGCCAGCTGATGTTTCCCGGCTACTTTGACGAGGAGCATCTGGGAAGCACCATGACCGAATATTTTGTCGGACACAATATGATGAAATTATACGATGCGCTGACCGTGCAGATCCATGCAAGCCTGCTCCAGCAGGAAAAGGAAAATAGCAATGAGGCTACTATATCAGAGAGGACAGAGGAAATTTGCGACCAATTTTTCCGTTCCCTTCCCCGCATCCAGCAGACCATCATGAAGGATGTGCAAGCGGCATTTGACGGCGATCCCGCCGCCCGCTCCAAGGAGGAGATTATCTTCTGCTATCCCGGGCTTCTGGCAGTGTTTATCTACCGCATGGCCCACGAACTCTATCTCCTGCGGGTGCCTTTCATCCCCAGAATCATGACGGAATACGCCCATTCCCACACAGGCATCGACATCAACCCCGGCGCTACCATCGGCGAATACTTCTTTATTGACCATGGAACCGGCGTAGTCATAGGCGAAACCACAGAGATTGGCGACAATGTGAAGATATACCAAGGAGTTACGCTGGGCGCGCTGTCCACCAGAAGCGGACAACTGCTGCGGGACGTAAAGCGCCATCCCACCATCGGCGACAATGTGACCATCTACTCCAACGCCTCTATCCTAGGGGGCGAGACTGTCATCGGGAAAGGCGTGGTCATAGGCGGCAACGCCTTCATCACGGAATCCGTTCCCGACGGCTCCCGGGTCAGCGTCAAAAATCCCGAAATCACCATCACGGAAAAGAGAGAGGCCGACGATATCTTCGACTAAAAGGTGCGAAGTCATTCTAGGCTCGCAATATCCTCGCCAAGAATGACTACAGTCGCACCTAAGAAGAACGCAAGACCAGCGTTCTTCACATCGCATATTCCGAGCAGTTTTCTATACAGTTAAAAAAGGGAACGCCAGCGCGTTCCCTTGCAAGAATACCTTCAGTATTCTTGGTTGGCATAGCGTTACGCTATGAGCAGTTTTCTATACAGTAAAAAAGGCGTGAAGTCTTTCTAGGCTCGCATATACCTCGCCAAGAAAGGCTACCTATGCGCATCTAACGAGGCATGGAATTAAGCACCTGATAGACTGTATTGGCCACGTATTCCAGTGGCACCTGCTTCTCCACCGCGCCAATGTCGTATGCCACCTTCGGCATTCCATACACCACGCAGGTGGCCTCGTTCTGCCCGATGGTTCTGGCTCCGGCCTGCCGCATGGCAAGCAATCCCCTGGCACCGTCCGCTCCCATGCCGGTAAGAATGACCCCCACTGCATTTTTCCCCGCCGCCTTCGCTACGGAATCAAAGAGAACGTCCACGGAAGGGCAGTGGCCGCTGACCTTGGCTCCCGGCCTGACCTCCACCCGATAGATATCCCCCGTGCGCATCAGACGCATCTGCTTATCCCCCGGCGCAATGAGAATCTTCCCCTTCTCCACCAAGTCTCCGTCCTTGGCCTCCCTCACTTCCACCTGGCATTCCTTATCCAGTCGTTCCGCATACATCTCTGTAAACTTCGGGGGCATATGCTGCACGATCACAGTTCCAGGGATATCTTTGCGAAAATTCGTCACCACATCGCTGATGGCCTCCGTGCCGCCGGTAGAGGCACCGATTGCCAGCACCTTGTCATGAAATTCCCCATTGCCATGCACCACTTGCTTCACCGGTCTCCGCTCCCTCTGCCCCACCTGAACTGTTGAGGCAACCTTGATCTTAGGGATCAATTCTCCCTGCACCCATTTTCCGATATCATCCGGCTGGGACTGCACCGGCTTATGCACGAAGTCCACCGCCCCCGCCTTCATGGCATCGAACACTGCGGCATTCAAGGCACTGACCATCACCGTAGGAACGGGATACTGGGGCATGAGCCTTTTCAGAAATTCTATGCCATTCATCCGGGGCATCTCCACATCCAATGTCATCACATCCGGCTCAAAGCGCAAAATCATATCCCTTGCCTCAAAAGGGTCACCCGCTTTCGCCACCACTTGTATATCCGGGCTGCTGTTCAGACTGCGGGATATAATCTCCCGGAACAGCCGGGAATCATCCACCACCAAAACTTTAATCTTATTCATATGCACTCTCACTTTCAAATATATTGCGCTACTGCGCAAATAAATGACTTAGTTTCACTTGAGCGATGTCCCAGATCGCTTTAGTGAAACATCATTCTTTTTCATTTTCCTGTAAATAGACGGCTGGAGGCACTGAAATTTAGAGGTAATCTCGCTTATGCTTTCCGTGGTTCCGATCAACAGATAGCCTCCTTCCATGATGTGTTCATATATGCGGTCTAGCAGTTTCCTCTTCGTCTCCTCGTCAAAATAAATCATCACATTTCTCAGGAAGACCACATGGAACAACCCCCTGAAAGGGATCTCATCCATCAGATTAAACTGCCGAAACACTATCTTTTCCCGCAATCCTTTCTTCATCTGATACTGATCCTCTCCCACCTCATCAAGATACCGCCTCTTCCAGTTGTCCGGCAACGGCCTGATCTGCTCCTCCAGATACACGCCGCTCTTTGCCTTCTGCAATACCTGGGTAGAAATATCCGTGGCAAGTATCTGGGTATCCCATCCCTCGTCCAAAGAGAAAAAATCCTGCAAAACCATCTGAATGGTATACGGTTCCTCCCCGGTGGAAGATGCCCCCGACCAGATGCGCACATCCCGCCTCTTCCCCCGCTGCACACTCGTAATCCAGGGAAGAATCACCTGCCTCAGGTAATCCATATGCTCAAACTCCCGCATAAAATACGTGTGGTTGGTGGTCAGCACATTGATGAGCTTTCCCGCTTCTTCTCCCGTGGGATTCTTCTCTACCTCCGCTATATACTGCCCATAGCTTTCATATCCCTTCCGCAGCAAGTAGTTCTCCAGCCTCCCGGCAATCAGCACCCGCTTCCGCCCCAATTCAATCCCATAACGATCCTTGACATACTTCACTATATGCTGAAACTCTGGCTCTGATAATCGCAAGCCCACTACCTCCCTCCCTACAATACTTCTTCTGATACAAGCTCCCGATACATGGCAGTCAACGCCCTGCCCCGGTGGCTCACCTTATTCTTTTCCTCCGGCATCAGTTCCGCTGTAGTGCATCCGAATTCCGGAACATAAAAAATCGGATCATAGCCGAATCCATTGTCCCCCCTCTGCTCATAGCCGATACGCCCCTCAATCACTCCTCTGGTAGTGAGGGTTCTTCCATCCGGGAAGGCGCACGCCATAGCGCACACAAACCTTGCCGTCCTATCTTCTTCCGGCACTCCCTCCAGCAGCTTGATGATATGATTATTTTTTATATCATAGGAAGTATCCTCCCCCATGTACCGGGCAGAATAGATGCCCGGCGCTTTGTCCAGATAGTCCACCTCCAGCCCGGAATCGTCCGCCAGAACCATCTGGCCTGTGATTTGGCAAATCTTTCTGGCCTTAATCATGGCATTTTCCTCAAAAGTGCTGCCATCCTCCACAATCTCCACATCCTGAAGGTTCTCATCTTTAAGCGAGGCAAAGTCAATATTCTCCCCACCCAAAATCTGACGGATTTCATCCATCTTTCCCTCATTTCCCGTGGCCACAATAATTTTCTTCCTCTGGTTCATGGTCTTCCTCATTTCCGCAGGGGATGCAATCCTCCGCTTACTATGCTGTCATCCTTGCATTTCCTACATAAATGTTACTTCACGGCATCCATAATTCCCTGATAAATCCCCTCGGCAATCTTCTGCTGCCCAATCTCTTTCTTCATCAGGCTCATGTCGCCCTGGTTAGTCATATAGCCAATCTCCACGATGGTAGCGGGAACTTTGGCATGGCGCAGCAGATATAGGCCGTTCCTCCTAATCGTGCCTCTCTTTTTCAAGCCCGTGCTGGCAGTCACCTGATTTAAAATCACGTCCGCCAACTCTTTATTTGACATTTTCCCATATCGGGGATCTTTCCCGGCATACAAAGTCTCCACGCCAAAGGTATTGACCCCGCCCTGCAGTGCATTGCAATGTATGCTCACAAGCAAATCCGCCTGCAGTCCGTTGGCCAGCCGGGTGCGATCTTTCTTAGACACCTTCTCATCCTTCGTGCGAGTGTAATACACCGTCACATCAACCTTGTCCAGCAGCCTGGATAATTTTTCCTGCACCTGGAGGACAATGTCCTTTTCGTGATATTTCCGATTGGCGGAGGATGTTCCCTCATCCATCCCGCCATGTCCCGCATCCACCACCACGATCTTGTCATGAGCCTTCCTGGCAGCGAGCAGGGAAATATAGTAAGCCTCATCTGATTCAAACAGAATTGGCTCGTATGCCTTCTTCAATGTGAATTTCAACTGCACCTTATTTTTCTCATGGTTCTGATGTCCCTGATCCGCCACTTCGATTTTGCGGTATATCGAATCGCTTTTCCCAAGCTTGCCGTTGCTCACATGATATCCCTGCACCCGCAGGATATTCCCCTCATCGATGCTGCCTGGAGCCACCCCCTGAAATGTCAGAATCACTTGAAAATCCATATATCTATTTTGCAGATATACCTTGGCCGGAGATGCAACCGCCTCCTTAGGTATCTTGATATAGGTATCTGACCTCTGCTCCACCAAGGCCTTGGTAGCCATCGTAGGCGCTTCCTTCTCTTCCTGGGGAGATACCATCTCCCTGTTTTGGGACGCCTTATAATCCTCTGCCCGCACGCCTGCCTCCAGCTGATGCCGGATTCTCCGGGTAAACCCCAGGCTGCTCACGAGCACCACCATAAAAAAGGCAACGCTCTGAATGGCAAGGCGCCTCCATTCCCGTATTTCCATTTCCATATCCTCCATGCCGCCACATTCCCTGCAACACCCCTTGTATACATAGCGTTCATTGCCCACACCACAAAAAATTATACAATAATCCCCTAAGTTATGCAATACCAAGTCAGATGCGGGAAATACTGTGACCAGAATGCTGCGAATCGTAACTTGTAATTACTGGAATTTCACAGTATAATATGATGGAGATTCATTCAGTTCATTCACAATAGAAAATATTTCATCCAACACATTTCGATGGGCAGAAAGAGAGGAAATGCATGATTAAAAACATCAATCTCGCCGGGACATGGCAGTTCGCCATGGACGGCCACAAGACAGGCATTGAGAAAAAAATATTTGCGGCATTGCCGGAGGATACCATCACCCTGCCAGGGACTATTTCCCAGGCAAAGAAAGGCACTCCCTCGGACAAGCGGGAAGTGGGCAGCCTGACGGACCCATACCTCTTCGAGGGGTACGCTTGGTACGCCAAGGAAATCTCCCTGACAGAGGAGGACCTGAACCGGGAAATATATTTGCACCTAGAGCGCACCCGCATGACCAAGGTCTGGGTCAATGACACGCTGGTGGGAGAGCGGGATAGTTTGAATACGCCCCACCACTATCGCCTGACAGACAAGATCACAGAGAAGGACTTCCGGCTGACCGTGCTGGTTTCCAATGTGGATTATCCCACCAAGGGCGGGCATCTGACTTCCCCGGACACCCAGACCAACTGGAACGGCATCATCGGGGAGATTTCCTTGCAGCTGTTTGACAAAATATTTATTGAAAACGTCAAGACATTCCCCAATATTGAGGAAAAGACGGTGAAAGTCACCTTCACCACCCAGAATCGCACGGACGCACCCGCCACGAAAACATTGTCTGCACAGGCATTCCTGACGGACATTGAGGGAGATACGGGCATCACAGTTCCCGCAGCGACTGCCGAAATCACCTTTCCCGCCGGGGAGGGCAAGGGAGAATTGATTTATTCCCTAGGCGAAGATGCCGCCCTTTGGAGCGAGTATACCCCGGTAGTCTACCGTCTGGAACTGTCCCTGGAGGGCGGTCAGGAAAAGGCTGTCACCACCTTTGGCCTGAGAAAGTTCTCCACCACAGAGACGGAATTTCTCATCAATGGAACGCCCACCTTCCTTCGGGGAAAGCATGACGGACTGATTTTCCCCATGACGGGGGCGGTTCCCGCCACGGTGGAGGAGTGGATTCGGGTAATGAAGATTTCCAAATCTTACGGAATCAACCACTACCGCTTCCACACCTGCTGCCCCCCGGAAGCCGCATTTACCGCCGCAGACTATCTGGGAATCTACATGGAGCCCCAGCTGCCTTTCTGGGGTACCATGACGGCACCGGGAGACGAGGGACACAATGAGGAAGAGCAAAGTTATCTGGTGACAGAGGGCTTCCGCATGATGGATGCCTTCGGCAATCATCCCTCCTACTGCATGATGTCTCTGGGCAACGAACTCTGGGGCAGCAAGGAGCGGATGGCAGAGATTATGAGAGATTACAAGGCTGTGGACAGCCGCCATCTCTATACGCAGGGTTCCAATAACTTCCAGCATACGCCAGTGCTTCTGCCGGAGGACGATTTCTATGTGGGCGTGCGGTTTAGCAAGAACCGCCTCATCCGGGGCTCATACGGCATGTGCGATGCCCCTCTGGGCCATATCCAGTGGGATGCCCCCTCCACCATGCACAATTATGACGAGGACATTTTGCCAAGGGATGCGGAATCCTCCAATGCTGACGGAGCGGATGAAATAGAAATCCAGTACGGAACCGGCGTGAAGAAGGTGAAGGCCGCCCAGGGAGAAGGGGCGCTGATCCCCCACATTCCCGTGGTAACTCATGAAATCGGCCAGTTTGCGGTATATCCGAATTTTAGGGAAATTGATAAATATACCGGCGTCCTGAAGGCAAGGAACTTTGAAATCTTCCGGGAACGTCTGGAGGAAAAGGGAATGCTTGACCAGGCGGATGACTTCTTCTATACCTCCGGCAAACTTTCCGTTCTCTGCTATAAGGAGGAACTGGAAGCGGCGGCTCGGTCTAAGTTGGTTGCCGGGTACCAGATTCTGGATATCCAGGATTTCTCCGGGCAAGGCACCGCCCTGGTGGGCATTCTGGATGCCTTCATGGATAATAAAGGACATGTAACCCCGGAGGAATGGGCAGGGTACTGTTCTGACGGCATTCTGCTGGCGCAGTTTGAATCCTACGTGCATACAGCAGGAGAAAGCTTCAATGCCGCCATGGCTCTGCGGTACTACCATCCGGAAAAATTAGTCGGAAAGAAGCTCCACTGGACGCTGACCAACACCGTGGCTGACAAAATCAACACAGGCGCTACTGCCGTAGGAGCCGAAAACCTTGGAAAGCCTATAGAAGATAACGCCATCCTCGCAGAAGGAGACGTAGCGATTCCTGATGGAGCCTTCGGCTTGGTACAGCTGGGGGATACAAGCATACCCGTGCCGGAATCCGGGGAGGCCAAGGCATACACCCTCACCCTGACAGTCCAAGGCACTCCCATGAGAAACGTGTATGAATTCTATGCCTATCCAAAGCAAGCCAAGACAAACCTCTCCATTATGTCCAATGTCCAGCAGAATGGAACGCACCTATTCCTGACGCAGGACTTTGACCAAGCGGAAACCCTCCTCTCTCAGGGAAAGCGGGTGCTGTATCTGCCCCAGGAGGTGAAGGAAAGCCTGGAGGGCTTCTACTGCACGGACTTCTGGTGCTACCCCATGTTCCGGGATATCTGCGAATGGATGAAAAAGCCCGTGGCCGTGGGAACCATGGGACTGCTGATGCAGGAGGACCACCCTGCGCTCCAGAACTTCCCCACCCACAAATATGCCACGCCCCAATGGTATCACATTGTCTCAAACAGCGACTGCGCAATCTTAGACGATGCTACGGAAAAATCCTACCGCCCCATCGTGCAGATGGTGGATAACTTCGAGCGAAACCACAAGCTGGGAATCCTCTTCGAGGGCAGGGTAGGGGAAGGCCGTCTGCTCATTTGCACCAGCCGATTAAGCGAGATTGCGGACAGGCCGGAAGTAAAGCAGTTTACCAAATCCATTCTGGATTATGCCACCTCCGATGCCTTTGCCCCAGAGGCAGAGCTGGATCTGGCCAAACTGCGGAAGGTATTCGAGGGATAAAGGTTAATCGAAGTCATATATAGGAAGGTGACAGCATGGAAAACTGCGGAACCATTGAAATCCACTTAGGCGAATTGCTGGAACAAAGCGGGCTAAGCAAAAACAAATTTTGTCAGCGGGCAGAACTACAGCGCTCACAACTAAACGGTTATCTGAACAACACCATTACACGGCTCGACATTGATGTCCTTGCCCGAATATGCCATACTCTGAATTGTTCCATCGGCAACTTGCTGGAATACAAGCCCAAAGACTAAGATAATGTGTACATTCATTGGGGAGAGCGCGTATGTTTATTGATACAACTTTTTTGAAAAATAGCGAAATACAGTTGGTATTAGACAGAACCGCAGAAGGCGACACGGAAAAAGGCTGGGTTCCTGCATATTATTTTCGCATTTTTAACAATAATACAGAAGTTGGCAGATGCGAACTGCGCATAGGCCATAATGAAAAGTTATATTATGGCGGAAATATCGGATATAGCATTGATGAAAAATATAGAGGTAATCATTATGCAGGAAAGGCTTGTCTGCAACCCCAACAACTATGCTTCAAGAAAAACCTGCGAATATGCAGGCGGCAAACTTTTGGATATTGTAGAATTGCCGGAGAGTAATGATATGCGTGAACGAGGGGAAGTTAAGAAATGTATTTTTAGGTTTGATTTGGGCTAAAATATTAGTCATAACTTGCCAAAATCACCAAAAAGGGTTAAAATATTATCCATGAATACTTATCAACTTTTATTGTCTCCCGATGAGATGAATCAGAAAATCGCACGGAAGATGCGGGAACGGAGAAAGGAGAAACACTTGACCCAGGCGGCACTTAGCAATCGCGCCAACGTGAGCCTGGGCTCGCTGAAAAATTTATATAACCTGCACAAAAAAAGAGACGTAGCACCGTCTCTTTTTTGTGTGGGGTTATGCGATTAACCTCTTGTAAAATGGCGTTGGAGGAATTATGATGGGAATACATTTTTAGAAGGGGGAAACTGCTATTCGCCATGAGTAGCAGAAGATAACGCATATGGGCGAACGGGTTCGGATTCAGGATATTGCCGACGAATTGGGTCTTAGCACGGCAACCGTGTCAAACGTGATCCATGGCAAGACAAAGAAAGTATCGGACGAAACGGTAAAGAGGGTGCAGGAACTGCTGGAAAAACGGGCATATATTCCCAGCATGGCGGGCATCCTCCTGGCACAAAATAACTCACGGATCATAGGGATTGCAGTAAATAATCATCCGAAATATGAACAGGCCGTATTGCAGGATGCCTTTATCGCATCCTCCCTCAATGCCCTCTCCATAGAAATCGAGCGGGCAGGGTTCTTTATGATGGTCAAGACGACCGAGGACTGGAATGAAATCATCCCCTTCGCCTCCATGTGGAATATGGAGGGGCTGATACTCATTGGATTCTGCCAGCAGGACTACCAGCGGCTGAGGGAGAAGATGCATATTCCCTTCGTGGTCTACGATGGATATTTCGAGGAAAACAGCCGCATCTGCAACCTGTTTATTGACAATTATGACGGCGGCCGCCAGATGGGGGCCTATCTTCGGCGCATGGGACACCGGCGTGTACTCTGCCTGGCAGACAACAATATCTGCATGGACAGAGAACGGATCATGGGATGCCGAGACGGCATGACAGGCGGCGGGGCGGACTGTATGACGAATAGCGGCTTACATAAAGCAAAGGACGCTGGCTGTGCAGATTTGCGCATCAGCCCAAAGCATCAGCAAAACGGCTACGGGGCATTTTTTATGCAAATCCCCTATCGAAGGGAAGATCGAATAGCCTTTTATGAAGAACATTATCGGGAAATATTGAAAAAATATACCGCTGTATTTGCCGTATCCGACGAATACGCCATAGAATTCATGCACTTTCTTCAAAAGAAAGACATCCCAGTGCCAGAAGCCATCTCCATCGCAGGCTTTGATGACATCCCCCTGTGCGAGAAGGTGTTCCCGGAACTTACCACCATAGGGCAGAACTGGAGAGAGCGGGCAGAGAAGGCTCTGGCGGCATTGAAGGGACTAAAGAATCATGAAAATGTGGAACCCCTCCAGATACTCCCGGCACGTCTGGTCATACGTAACAGCGTCAAAAATTTACTTTAAAATCCGGCAAGGAGGCATAGAGATGAATCATGGAGACAATTCATTTTACAAGGGAATCTGGAACATTGCGCTTCCAGTGACATTGCAGGCACTGCTACAGTCCTCTTTCAGCGTGGTAGACCAAGTGATGATCGGGCAGCTGGGCAGTGAAAATATAGCAGGCATCGGCTTGGGAGGAAAGTTCGCCTTCCTCTATTCCGTGATACTGGGGGCGATCGCATCCGCCGCCGGAATCATGATTGCGCAGTATGTGGGACAAAATAATGAAAAGGACTTGAGAAAGAGCTTTCATGTGAATATGATGTATTCCATCCTGCTGGCTCTGGTCTTTATGGCGATATGTCTTCCCTTTTCCCAGAATATCATGAAGGTATACACCAGAGATCAAGGGACTTGCATTCTGGCATCAAGGTACTTAAAAATCTACTGCCTATCCTTCCTGCCAATGGCATTGACATCCATGGCATCGGTGATGCTGCGATGCATCAGCAAAGCCGTATTCCCCCTGTTTGCCAGCATCCTGTCCATTCTTCTGAATACGGCAATGAACTATATCCTCATATTTGGAAATCTCGGCTTTCCCGCCATGGGAATGGAAGGAGCAGCCATCGCAAGCGTTCTCTCTCAAGGAATCGCCTGCGTCCTGACCGTACTATTTTTGAAATTGGCATGGAACAATCAGAGCATCTGGCAGGGCTTCGACTGGAAGTTTGGACGGGAGATGAGGAAACTCTATCTCAGCATCCTGGCTCCCATTCTAGTCTGCGAGTTTCTGTGGAGCCTGGGGGAAAATGTATATGGTGCCATCTACGGCAATCTGGGTACTGACCCCTGCGCCGCCATGACCATGTCCAATCCCATACAGTCCCTGATGATCGGCGCACTCAGCGGGCTTTCCCAAGCCGCCGGAATTATGATTGGAAAATCTCTGGGAAAGGGAGAATACGAGAAATCCTACGAGGATTCTAAGAAATTCTTGGCACTGGGGCTGGCGGGTTCCCTGCTCCTATCCGTCCTGCTGGCGGTTCTGGGAAGGCGTTACGCTTCCATATATGATGTCAGCCCGGAGGTGCAAGAAACCGCATACCGGATTCTCCTGGTTTTTGCGCTGCTTTCCCCCATCAAGGTTCAAAACATGATCTTGGGCGGCGGCATCATCCGAAGTGGCGGAAAGACAAACTATGTAATGTGGATCGATCTGGTGGGAACTTGGCTCTTCGGCGTGCCTCTGGGGCTTCTTGCCGCCTTCGCGTGGAAATTGGAAATTCCCCATGTCTACTTCATCCTGTCCTTGGAGGAACTGGTACGGCTGGGGATCACCTTCGTACTGTTCAGGAAAAGATGCTGGATGAATCGTCTGCAATAACTCCATCCCCAGCCAGATATTTCCCCATCTCCCGCATTACTTCCTCCACATGGATGGGCTTCACCAGATGGGCATTCATCCCCGCTGCCAGAGACTCATGCCGATCCTTCTCAAATGCCGTGGCACTGAGAGCAATGATGGGAATGGACCTGGCATCCTTCCTATCCTCCATGCTGCGGATAATCCTGGCCGCCTGATGCCCATCCAGAATAGGCATCAGGATATCCATCAGAATCAGGTCGTATTCCCCCTCCCTCCCGCTATGGAACAAGTCTACGCACTGCCTTCCATTGCTGGCAACCACTACAGCAGCACCATGTTTCTCCAGCAACCTCTTTACGATTTCCGCATTCATGGCATCATCCTCTGCCAGCAGAATGTTCTTTCCTGTCAAATCCACGGAGCCAGCCCCTGATTTCTTTTGATTTGAAAGGTATTCCATCATATTTTCCCTGGCCGGAATCTCCATAGCCAGCTGGAACGTGAATCTGGTGCCTTTCTCACTACTGCTGTCTATCTCCAGCTGCCCTCCCATCATTTCCACATATCGGCATGCGATAATAATGTCTAATCCAATGCGGGAATCCCGATCCAGATTCCATCTCCTTCCATTTTCCATCAGATCCGATATCTTCTCAATCTCCTTCCGGGAAATAGGCACGCCCTGGTCCTCCACCACGAAAAACATCTCCGCCACAGACTCATCTCTGGCAAGTTCCTGCACCAGCACATGGATCTTCCCTCCCTGGTCGGAATGGCGAATGGAATTTTCCACCAGATTGGATAGCGCTCGGCTGATCTTCCCAGAATCACCCCGAAGCAAATTCTTCTGAAACTGCCTTTCAAAGAGAATGCTGATCTGACCGATCCGGCCATGCTTTACTGACTGCTCCTCAATCTTTGCCAGCACATCCTCCAGGCTAAAGATCTCGTTGGCAGGCTGCCAGGCGGCCAGCTCTATCTTAGACAGGTCCAGGATATGATTTACCACCTGATTCATATCCTGGGATGCAGTATCAATCAAATCCAGGCATTTTCCCACATGCTCCCAATTCTTCACATCCGCACGGGCAATCTCCGTCATCTCGAATATGGCATTCATGGGCATGCGGATCTCGTAAGACATCCGGGACAGAAGGGTATCCCGATCCTGGAGAGACTGGCCTTCCAGCATCATAAGCACGCTATTTCCCAAAATCTTGCTCGCTTGCAGCAGCTGCCCCTTCCACTCGTCGCTCCAGCCAAAATCCGTCTCGGCAATGTCATACACAAGTACGGCTCTGCACACGTCCTCCGACACCACCGGGCAAATCAGGCTGGAATACCCGGATACTAACATGGGATTCTCGCCAAATTGCCGAAAGAAGTCAATAAACGCACCGACGGTATTATCCACAATCCTGCTATGTCCAAAATTCTCCACGAAAAAGTCTCGCACCTGTCTGTTCAAAGAGAACAGATCGCATTCCTCCCGAACCTTGTCCGACACTGCCCAGTGGAAAAGCGCATTGGCTGGCTGCTTTCCCTTTAAGATGGGATAAATCCTAATCCCGTCCAGCTGGTAGAACTTCCCTATCCTAGCCATGGCAATCTGAATCGTACTCTCCCAATCCTTCGCCCCGATCATCAGAGAAGAAATATTGTCGAGAAAGAGCTGGGATTTCCCGGCGCGCTTCTTTGGCGCAATCTCATGATATGTCTTTTCGGCAGATACCGCCACGATGCCATCGTCTGAATTCTCTGCCAGCACCCCCTCTTCCTCCCAGCCCACGTCGATGTACCCCAGCACCACGGTGAAGAGATGGTCAATCCTCTCTTCTCCCAGATAGTAGCCAAAATCATACTCCAGCTTGTCTACGGACTTCTCTCCCACGTAAAGTTCCCGCAAGCCGTTGTTCAGATTTTGCCGGATTGCCCGGGAGTCCACGCTCTCCGAATCCTCCAAATACACGAGAAACACGCTGGGAGAGAGACGGCAGGTCAAGGCCCCGGCCGCTTCTCCCGCCTCCTTCAGCACCTCGGCGGCATTCATCACTACGAAATCCCGGTAAATCTCTCCATAGCACTCGCCAATTTCTCGGTAATTCTTTAGATGCACAATCATAATCTGATGCATCTTTCCATCATTTGCGATTTCCGACTCACGTATGATCTTTCGCAAACTGGCATAGTAATACATCCCTGTCAAGGCATCAAACTTCTTCGCCTCCTGCGCCTTCACCTCCTCCAGCCTCTCCTCCGTCACATCCCGGAGCTTGCCCAGAATCGTGGCCGGACGCCCCTTGCCATTCCGCAGGATATTTAATTCATAATAAACCCATCCGCCATATTCCTTTCCCCCCTCTTCAAAACGCAAATCAACCCTGCCGCTGTGATGATTCCCGTATTCCTCCGGCAAGGCCAGAAAGCTTTGTATCACATTGCATACCTCCAGGGAATTCCAGTGCTGTTCTCTGGCATATGACAGGAAATTCCTGATTTCAACATCCTTCTTCCTCCAATCCCGGATGCTTCCATTGCTAGTATAGACATCCTGTCCAAGATGGTACTCAAAGATAATGTCATCAGAAGCATTCAGCAGCATCTGCAGCTTTGCCTCCTCCTTCTCGATCTCATCAATAAATCTTCGCTGCGCCATCAGAAAGTAATGCGCCCGCTCCGCCAATCGGAAAAGGAAAACGAAGCAAATCAAAAACTCAATGGTAAATCCCACTGCCAGCGGCACGTAAGTCTCCCACACCGCCTCTCCCGGATATAGCCGGTCTCTGGTTTCCATCGCACGAAAAAAATAAGAAATCAAATAGCCCACATAGGCCAGCAAAATAGTCTTGGAGGTAAGCACCTTGTCAAAGTACATGCAGCTGATGATAGGCGCTACCATAAAGGTCATATAGATGCCCACGTAATATTCCGTGCCCAGGGTACTGGTCAGCACGATGACGCAAATCAAAATATAATATTTCAAAAAACCCTGATGATCAATAAACTTTGACAGCACAAAGGGAGATACGGTGCAAAAGGAGCCCAGCAGGATGAGCGTTATCTGCACATGGCTGGAAAACTTAAATATCCCTGCCACATTCAGGAGAAGCATCACAGGGAAAAAGACGAAAACCATGGCCAGATACTTGCACACCGTTGCGTTTACCTGCCGTTCGTTCGCCTGGAATAATGCTTCTTCTGTTTTCATTTCATTTTTACTAATATTTAACATGTCATTCCTCAGCAT
>CATKZA010000003.1 GCA_949841235.1 uncultured Clostridiaceae bacterium | reverse complement strand
CCCCCCTCTAAACTTCCAGTGATAATCGAATTTTACCTTGTTGGAAGCAGGATTATAAACCAGTTTCGCAATTGCCTATGTATAGGTAACTGCTCATAACGTAACGCTGCATCGACCAAGAATTTGCTTTGCAAATTCTTGCAAGGGAACGTGCTGGCGTTCCCTTTTTTTATTTCACCTTGCATGATTTGACGCTGCTGAATGCGCCCCGGTATTTTTTGCCTTTCACTACTTGGTACGCCTGTATTTTCACAAAATATTTCTTCTTCCGCTTTAACTTGCGAATGATTTTTTTCGTGGTCTTGCCAGGCTTCACGGTGTAGGTCTTCTTTCCCTTGGAGAACTTTTTATTCTGGCCAATCCATATGATATATCCCGTGGCTTTGCTTACCTTATTCCACCGTACCTCCAGCGTATTCTTTTTGGGAGACTTTACTTTCTTGATCTTCACCTTTTTCACGGTTACCTTCTGAGTGGTTTCTGGATTTTTTGTGGGCTCGATGCTGGGTGCCGGGTTATCTGTGGCGGGAGGCGTTGCTTTTTTCAGGATTTCCAATTTCGCCGTGTTGCTCTTTGCCGATGCGTAGTGGGCGCTTTCCTCCGCAGATGCCTGCATATAGTATACGCCGGGGGCGGCAGGCTTGCCGGGGCATTTCTTTTCCAGCTTCTCGTCTTCATAGTAAGTATATGCTAGGTCGGCTTCTCCGTCATATTCCTTGGGAGTGATCTTCCAATCCTCCCCCTCCTTTACGGTCGTATCTTCCAGTTGGAGAACGGGAGTCTTTTTTTCAATTTTGGCCTGCACGGTTTTGCAATAATCCACGCCCATTCGGGTGATGGTGATCTTCATTTCGTGGATGCCCGGTTCCGTGATTTCGGGAATGGCGGTCAGGGCTTCCCCGGTCTCGGTTCCATTCTCTATCATGCGGTAGGAGATTTTTTCATTCTCCCTTTGTCCTGTCAAGGTGGCAAGAGTATGGCTCTTTCCATCATATACTCCCTGGTAGGTTTCTGCCGTTACGCCCAGAAGGTCGGTGGACAGCATATCCGGAGTCAGGGCAATCAGCTGCTGGGAACTGCTTACCTTGGTGCTGTACATTTTATATGTTTCACTGTCCGCAGGGCAGTAGATTTTGGAAGCGGAGGTATAGGCTAGCAGATTTGGAACTGAAATCTCCTCTGCCAGGATAAATACCTTATCCAAGGTACTGCCTTTGTCAAAATAGCAATTCCCGTTAAATGTTTTCAAACTGGGGGGCAGAACCAGCATTTTCAATGCTTTGCAGTTCAGGAAGGGCGCTTCGTTGAATGTAGTCACCGTGGGAGGGATTTCGAGGCTTTTCAATGCCTCGCATTCCCCGAAGGCATTGATCCCGATCGTTGTCAATGCGCCCTCCTGCAAAATCACTTCCTCCAGTTTTTTGCAGTTATAGAATGTACGGGTTAACTCTGTTACGGTAGAAGGCACGGTGACGGAAGTCAGTGCCGTATTTTCCAGAGATCTCTGCCCCATCACGGTAAGCCCTTCTGCCAGAGTAATCTCAGTTAGGGAGGTGCAGTCTTTGAAGGCATGATTCTCAATTTGCGCATGATTGCTGTACTCCAGATGCTCCGTAATGCACCAACTCTTGATGGAGGAAGGGATCGCCACCTTGGTCAGGGAAGTGCATCCTGAGAAAGCGGCGCGCCCCATTTCCTGCACGCCCTCTGGAATCTCCACCGTTTCTAGGGAAGTGCATCCTGAGAAAGCGGAATTTTCAAAGCATTCCAGTTTAGAGGGAAGCCTGACGCTTTTCAGGGAGGTGCAGTTTTGAAAGATTTGTTCCGGTAAAATGGTCATGCCGTCTCCCAGCGTCAATTCCGTCAGGGAAGAGCATCCCTCGAAGTTGCTGCCATTATGAATGATAGTAGATGCAGTTTGCTTTCTTACTCCGAATGTGGTGCCGGATGGAAGGGAGACAGTCTTAAGGTTTGGGCAGCCCTGAAATGCATTTGCGCCGATTTCCACCGTAGCATCGTCTTCGATGGTGAGGCCTGTGATCTGCGTATTCTTTGAAAAGCCGGAGATGCGGCCTACGGGGACTTCCTTTCCCTCCACGGACAGTGACTTGGGGATGGTCAGGTTCCAATTCGTCCCGCTGTAGCCGGTGATGCTTGCTTTCTCTGTCCCTTCCTCCGTGTACAGTGAATAAACAAAGTCTGTGGTGGTTTCGCTGTCGGTAGTGCCGGCAGCATCATTTTCTGCGGCAGAGACTCTCACTGGAGACAGGGAGATTGACGGCTGCCTGGAGCCTCCCGTCACCACCACTCCGGGGGATGCCAGGCTGATTGCCAGAAGTATGCTGACACTGCCCTTCGCCATACGTTTTAAATGTACTTTGTCTGGTGTGTTGTTTTCTTTTCTGATACTTGCCATAAGATGATTTTACCTCCATTTTCTTAAATAAATTTTACATAGTTTTTGACACCCTAATCATTATAAAAGCCCGATAGCAGAATATAGTTGTACTAGGTATTGCTTAAAATGTCTTGGGAAAGTAGTGTGAAAAATCATTCTAAAGAGACAAAAGACGTCTCTAAGAATGATTATTGTTTCACACAGGAAAAACGCAAAAACTGCGTTTTTCATTGCTATTTGAGGCGCAAAAGAACCAATATGCATGCATAATGCTGGCAACACATATGTCGCCATAACTTTCAACATTACTTTTCAACTCAACAATAAAAATTTCTCATATACTTCACTTTGTCTTAGCTACATGATCTTCCGTACTGTAAAACTCTCGCTTCATCTGCATCATCGTTTCGTTTTCATCTTTGGTGCGCCTGGCAATGTCCATCCTCCGGCGGGATGGGACGACGCCCATATCTTCTATAAGTATCATGCCTTTGTTTACTTTGTTTTTTATAATGGCATTATAACATATGTAGTGTAGGCTTGCAAGAGCGGACTTGCTTTTGTATCGGCACTACAGAATGAATCAATAAATTTGATGTAGTTAAAAAACAATTTTTTGTCGTTTATTGCGATAAAAATAAAATATTTTTTTCATATAAAAAACATATTTATGTACATGATAATATATATCTGCACATGCGCACCCTTCTATTTGTCTGTAAAACTTGTTATTATAAATCCAGTTATAGGTCGGTGAGATGATGTTGGAAAATGTAGGCAAATGACAGGCGCATAGGCGCAAATAGAAAGATGGTGTGATTATGAATAAGAAGAATATTGGACAAAACTTAGGTACCCTGCGTCGTCAGTGCGGCATGACGCAGTCACAGATTGCTGAACAGATAGGCGTGTCAATTGATCATATTTCCCATGTAGAGATTGGCAAAGGTTCCATCTCTCTTTCCCTTCTGCTTAAGATATGCAAATTGATGAATGTAACCCCCAATGATATCCTGGCGGGAGAATATGGGACGAAATCTGCTGACGAGGACGATGTATTTTGTGAGGAGGCCGAATATGGCGGCGATATCTCCTTGGAGGAGCTCAATCCTGGAGATCGGATATTGATGAAATACATGTATCAGTTTATGGTGAATAGGAGAACGGATTCTGAAAAGAAGGAAGAAAAATAAGGTTGCTTTTCACGGTTCGGCAATAGCTGAGGATTTTTGGCATGAATGATGCCAAAAGTGCGAGTTTTTCGGCATCATTTTGCATAATTCAGTTTCCTTCATAGATTGCCTTCGAGCACGTCGGCTAGGGTGATATTGTAGAAGAAGTCATGCACCATTGCATCATATTTCTTCCACATATCCAAGGTGCGGCAGCTGCCCTTGCGCTGGCAGGGTTCTGAGCCGGATTTCAGACATGCGACGGTAGCCAGAGTGCCTTCTGTCAGTTCTAGAATTTCCCCTATGGCGTATTCTTCCGGAGAGCGGGTGAGCTGGTAGCCGCCGCCTTTTCCCCGCAGTCCCCGCAGTAATTTTTCCGTGACCAGAACCTTTAAGATGCTTTCCAAATATTTTTCGGAAATATCCTGCCTGCGGGCAATATCTTTTAAAGGAATATAATTATCATTCTGATGCTCTGCCAAGTCGATCATTACCCGGAGAGCGTATCTTCCCTTTGTTGAAATCATTCCTCCACCTCCATTCCCCAGAGTTATCTATGTGGTGCCGGCACCATCAATCGCTGTAGCACTCACTGCAATTCGTTCTTCCGCCTTGCATAAAGGCATTTATCCGGCGCAAAATATCTTCGATATTTAGTAGCCGAGCTAATATAAATATTTTTCGTGGTTTTATTGTATGAACAATCAGTACATCGATTTCGCATTTCCATTTTAGTATAACATATTAAGCGGCATCTTTCCAATGCATTTGAGGATAAAAAATTGTGGAATGATAATGATATTTGTGATATAATGAGGACATCATGTAGGACAATTTATGACCGTTGGTCATTTTTAAGGAAGCCGGCAACATATACTTTTGGACGTAATGATTTGCCGCTATCTTTGAATGGGGCGGGCGTTCAGGAGACCAAACATTTCAGTTTCGGCAAATGTCAGTGTTAACGGGTATAAATTGCAAATTATTTAGATGGGAGAAAGTATATGCAGGAAAAATTGGATCAGTGGATTAACTGGGTGGAATTTGATGAACTGTTGGCAGGGCAGCATAATGCGCCACACAATATTTTGGGCTTGCATGAATTTGGAAAGGGACAGGTATTTACTGTGTATCGTCCTGAGGCACAACGGATAACTGTCACGGATAGCAAAGGGAAAGAAGAGATTGAGTTGGATGAGGTAGAGCCGGGGAGCGGATTTTTTGGTCTGTACGTGCCGGGGAAGAAATATGAGGCAAATTACAAGCTGCATGTCCAGTATGGAGAAGATGATGTGGTGGAGACGGAAGATCCCTATGCCTTCTCGCCCCAGATTTCTGCGGATGACCTGTATGTTTTTGCGGAGGGCAACCACTATGAGATTTATAAGAAGCTGGGAGCGCACCCCATGACGATCAATGGGGTGAAGGGCACATACTTCGCTGTCTGGGCACCCCATGCCAGGGCGGTGAGCGTGGTGGGTACATTTAATCTCTGGGATGGAAGGCTGCATCCTATGCGCACGCTGGAAGTGTCCGGAATCTATGAGCTGTTCATACCGGGAGTGGAGCCGGGGGCAATCTATAAGTACCAGATCCTTACCCGTGCGGGAGATGTGCTGATGAAGTCAGATCCCTATGGCAACTGTGCGGAGCTTCGGCCGGACAATGCCTCCGTGGTCACCGACCTTACGGGATTCCAGTGGACGGACAAGAAGTGGATGGCAGCCCGGGAGAAAGAGACCAGGGATTCCCTGCGGAAGAAGCCTATGGCAATCTATGAGATGCATCTGGGTTCTTGGAAGAAGAAGGACGATGGCTCGGAAGATGGCTTTTATAATTATCGGGAACTGGCACCGATGGTGGTGGATTATGTCAAGAAGATGGGATATACCCATGTGGAACTGATGGGCATTGCGGAACATCCCTTTGACGGCTCTTGGGGATATCAGGTGACAGGCTATTATGCGCCTACCAGGAGATATGGCGACCCCAAGGATTTCATGTATTTTGTGGATTACCTGCACGGCCACGATATCAGCGTGATTCTGGATTGGGTTCCGGCGCATTTTCCCAGAGATGCCCATGGTCTTGCGTACTTTGACGGACAGGCTCTCTACGAGCATCCGGATAAGCGGAGGGGGGAGCATCCTCACTGGGGGACGCTGATCTTTCATTACGGCAAGCGGGAAGTGAAGAACTTCCTATTGGCCAATGGCCTGTTCTGGCTGAAGGAGTTCCATGTGGACGGTCTTCGGGTGGATGCCGTGGCCTCCATGCTCTATCTGGATTACGGAAAGGATGATGGGGAGTGGCTGCCCAATGAGGACGGCGGCAATGAGAACCATGATGCCATTGAATTTTTCCACCATATGAATAATGAACTGAGTTACCGGGCACCGGGAACTCTGCTGATTGCGGAGGAGTCAACAGCCTGGGCGGGAGTCAGTGCGCCGGTTGCCATGGGAGGGCTCGGCTTCCTCTTCAAGTGGAATATGGGATGGATGAATGACTTCCTTGAGTACATGTCCATGGATCCTCTGTTCCGTTCCGGCAACCACAATCGGCTGACATTCAGCATGCAGTACGCTTATAGCGAGAACTTTATCCAGGTATTGTCCCATGATGAGGTGGTTCATGGAAAATGCTCCATGATTAACAAGATGCCTGGGGAGATTGATGACAAGTTTGCAAATTTGCGGCTGGCGTATGGGTTTATGTATGGCCATCCGGGAAAGAAGCTGCTCTTCATGGGGCAGGAATTTGCCCAGTACAGGGAGTGGAGCGAGGAGAGAAGTCTGGATTGGGATCTGCTGGGAGAGGAGCATAACAAGCAGATGCAGGATTTTGTCAAGGAACTGAACAAGCTCTATAAGAAGTATGATGCGATGTATGTGAATGATTATAACAATATGGGATTTGAGTGGATGAGCGTGGATAACGCTGAGACCAGCACGGTAAGCTTTGTCCGGAGGGGAAGTTCCACGAAGAACCAGCTTCTCTTTGTCTGTAATTTCACCCCGGTACAGAGGGATGGCTTTATGACTGGCGTTCCCTGTGCAGGAAAATATACGCAGATCCTTTCTTCTGACGAGCTGCGGTTTGGCGGTACGGGAGTGAAGAATCCGAAAGTAATTAATGCAAAGAAAGTATCATGTGATGACAAGGATTATTCTATTGAGATGGATTTGCCTCCATTGTCAGTTACCGTGTATCAGTATGATTATAAAAAATAATGGGCAGTTCTTTTTGCTGCCTGGGGCATTGGGTGTTCTACAAGCGTAGAACATCCTGTCGAACCCCGAATTACATATTACAGAAGAATTGATGAAAGAATTAAGATTGTAAGGATTATTATATTTGGATATCTATATTTTAATTTTGAAATACGAGAGATAGTCTGCTGTTGTCAGACTAATGAGGAAGAAGGCCGATCAAGATAATCCGGGCAAGTAAGAGGATGAAAGTCTACCAGGGATAAGCCGACCGATTGAAGGGGATGAAGCGGCCTGTTTAGAATCAGTCAGACAAGCGAAGATAAAGGATATTAAGGAATTGATAGTTATTATTTACAATATCAAAGAATTTTGATGGAAGACGAGGTGTATTGACCAGTGAATGAAATTAATTTAGATTATCAATTATTTCTACAAAGAGAGGAACAGTTTTGTCATCAGCCATACGAACAGGAAGTAGAATATTATAATGCCATACAAAAGGGAGATATGGCATTTGTGGAAAAATGGAGAGAGAAGTATAATGAGGTGGAGGAGCAGCCTTTGGCGGAGAAGGGCATGGGCGTTCTGTCAAAAGATCCGGTAAAAAATGAGCGGTATCGCCTGATTGCCAATGCCACGATCATTGCGCGGAAATGCATTGAATCTGGTTTGATGCAGGAAGTGGCCTATACCCTCAGCGATTTTTATATCCAGCAGGCTGACGAGGTGGATACGATTAAGGAATTGCAAGAGATTAATAGCCGGATGGTAAAGGAATTTACATTGAGGATGCATGATTTGCATTTCAAGCAGAGCGTTTCAGGTCATGTGTCCAAATGCCTCCTGTATATTTACGAACATCTCTATGAGCATATCACATTGGATTCATTGGCGAAAATGGCAGAACTGACGCCTTCTTATTTATCTTATCTATTCAAAAAGGAGACAGGCATTACGGTGCACAAATTTATTCAGGATAAGAGATTGGAGACAGCGAAAAGTCTATTGAAGCAAAATGAATATACCTGCATGGATATTGCCGCCATGCTCTGTTTTTCATCCCAGAGCCATTTTATCAAATCCTTTAAGGAGAAATATGGGCTTACGCCAAAAGAATACCGGATGCGAAATCATTATAAATTCGCAGTCCGGCATTTCTAAGCGACTTTCATTCATGGTGATGGTTAGTGATGCTTTGCAGGCGATCGGTCCGCAGATTGCGAATGCCTGTTGTCGTACCAAACGTCAGTACATCCTTACAAGCAAGCTTGACGGCTGTACGGACGCTCGGTACCGTATTTATAAAGTAAACTTTGCAGTATTCTTAATATACCCGCTGTAGGTTTTTCCCTTTGCTACGTACTTTACATGATATACGAAGTTTGCACCGGAAGTATATGTGCGCCCCAGGTAAGTCACAGCAGCGTTTTTGGGAATCTTCACGAGGGATGTTCCTGCAAGGCTGGGGGTGCTGTACATTTTTAATGATTTTTTTAGCACGGTCTTTCTGCTTCCCGGCAACGTAGAGGCGGTGAGGTAAGTGTAATCGCTGTAATACTTGGTCGTGCCCACGGTAGTATATGCCCGGATGCGGTAGTAATATTCCCGGTCTGCCTTTAGCTTGGTGTTCAGCCATTTCTTTGTGGCGTTAGTTTTGATGGCTTTCACCTTCTTGTATGTTTTGGCATTGTAACTTGCCTTTCGGTAGATGATGTATCCCGTGGCATTGGCGTTTTTCTTCCAAGACAGGGTAATCATCTTCGTGCCGGATTTCTTCTTAAAGGAAGTCACCTTCTTTGGCAGGATTTTAAATGTCTTGGTTCGGGTTCCGTAAAATTCTCCCTTTCCTTTGATGGTGATGGTTGCCTTGCCAATTTTTTTGTTGTTGCTATAGCTGACGGTGTAGTCGGTGTTTTTCTTTAGTTTTTTATTTTTGTAAGTCAGCGTTACGCCGGGCTTGATGGCCTTTCCGGTATATGTCTTGTTTGGAATGGCGGAAAGAGTTGCCTTGGTGATTTTGGTGCCGTTGATCAAGGCATTCATGTTTCCCGGGGCATACCAGAAGTTGCAGTCTACGTTGCCCTCGATGCCGTTTACCTTTCCCTTGCTGGAATACTGCCAGTATTCGTAATCTCCTTCGATGTATGTCTTGTAGTTGTCATTTGCCAGTCCTACCCTGGTGCTGTACTGGGCGTACCAGATCTTATATTTTTTTGACAAATATACGCCGTCCAAGTAATTCTTGAAATAAGACAGGTAGGAATATACCATGGGGGTGTATCCCTCTGCTTTCACTGTCTCGCAGAATTTCTCGCAGATTTTGGCAGCCTTTAATTTTGACAGGTCTGCGTCTGTCATGCGCTTCGTCCTGTCCTCATAGTCTATTGCTACGGGGAGGGAAACCATATGCTTGTAATTCTTTAACAAGTTGATGCAATAGTTTGCTTCTGCCTTTGCCTCCGCTTCTGTGATGGCGATAGAGTAGAAGTAAATGCCGATGGGAATTCCTGCGGCATATGCCCCCTCGATGTTCTGCTTGAAATAAGTATCGGTATTTAATGTACCGGCGGAGGAGCCACGGTATCCGCAGCGGATGATGGCGAACTGCACACCGCTTTCCTTCACCTTCTCCCAGTTGATTTTTTTCTGATGGTGGGATACGTCGATGCCAAGATAAATATTCTTTCCATCTGCCACGGTGCCATGGTTGTATTTTGTCTTGGTAAATGGATCCTTGCTATTGGGGTCAAAGGCATTCGCATCCGTATTTGGCTTGACAGTTGGGGCAGGAGTGGGCGCCTGGGTGGGTGACTGCGTTGGTTCCGCCGTGACAACTGGTTCCACCGTTATGGCTGGATCCTGGGTTTCTGTCGTTTTGACTGAACTGGTGGCCTTCTTCCTGCCGGAAGGTTCCGTGGTGCCGGCAGGCTTTGCCGTGTCGTCAGACTTCCTGCCTTGGTCAGGTTCTGCCCCATTAGCAGGCTCCGTGATTTCGTCGGACTTTGCTCCATCATCAGGTTGCGCGGTGATTGGCGCTTTGCTGCCGGACGGCTTCGCTGTATCTTCCGACTCCGGGGCATCTGTGGAAACGACCGCATCAGCCGGCATATCGATGGCGGCCGGAACTGCCGTGTTTGTCACATCGGCGGCATCTGCCGTGGCAAAGCCGCTGAAACAGGATATGGCCATAGATGCTGCCAGAATAGCGCAAGTTAATCTTTTCTTCATAAAATAACCCTCATTTCTCTCGTTTTTGTCATAGTACGCTAGCATATTCTTTGTTTTCCTGTAACCATAGACTATCATAACATATAAACAAGAAAGATGGTGACTATTTTATGGCATTTACAAATATTTTACACTTTCATTGCTGCCATTCAATGAAAATATCCCCGTCCGGCCTTTTAGAGTGCCAGATGGGGATATTTCAATCAATGATGATGTCTGGAATGCCTTCCGCCATTTTTATGAATGGTCTTGTGGTATGTGCAATACCTCTTGCAGACGGATTTTTTGCTGTGATATTTCTTGTGGTAGGGACAGTAGACCCCGGCGTGATGTTTTTTCCCGTTTCTGTGAGTAGTCTTGTGGTATGTGCAATACTTTTTGCAACTGGATTTCCTGCCATGGTATTTTTTATGGTAGGAGCAGTATACTCCTGCGCGGCTGTCCCAGTGATGGCCTCCCTGATGATGGCCGTGGGCATAAGCGGTGCCGCCGGGGGCAGAGATCAGCAGACAGGCAGCGAGCAATGACACAGCCAGGTGCTTTCCCATTTGAATTGCCTTCATATGCATTTCCTCCTTTCCTCCATTTAATCTTTAGCCCCATTATAGCATGGCATAGGGAATATGCAATAGCATGGTAGGAGTTGGGCGAAAAAAGTCACTGAATCACTGAAAGTCCATTGGCTGGATGATAGCAGGGCATTGACTATTTGCGCTTTACTAAATCAAGTATCGTTACATAGTGTAAAACTTCAAATGATTCCGGCATTGTTTGCAAATATGCCATATGTTCTTTCTCCCATTCGTTGATTTCATCGGCACTTAGGGAGGAAGCACCAATACCCCTACAAGCCTTCATCCTTCCATTCCAGCCATCTCTGGTAAATGCAACGGGCAAATCATAAGTTAGCAAATTGGCAGGTTCAAACATATTGCCGCACCAAGGTGGTGCAATAAGTTGATATCTGGTCATGCCTCCACCAGACCATGAAGGATTATACTTTAGAACCAATTCTTCGCTTTTTCTTGCTATTTCGCTCTCTTCCGGCAGCCAAGCCATATATAGGACTGCGAAATGGCCATTTTTCTTTAGCATTTTATATATTTTAGGCAAAATGATATTTTTATCAAAATACATAAAGCATTGGCATGCCGTAATCACATCAAAGGATTGATCTGAAAAATCAATATCTTCTGCCGAACAAGCTAAATAATTTATATCCATATTTGCTTCTAAACTAAGTTTTCTTGCATACGCAATTTGATTTTCTGAAATATCTGTACCAGTCCAGTTTGCCCCATAGCCATACATATTTCTTGGAAGGACACCTGTACCAGTACCTAAATCCAATACATCTTGCCCCTTAACCCCCAAAGAAAGGCTTGCTAATTTTTCGTAAAATGCTTTCGGATATATATCGCGATATTTTGCATAATCTTCAGAAGTCTTTCCCCAATCAAATTTATTTCCGCAATCAATATTTTTTAATGAAATATTCATGTATCGTTCTCCTTTCGGTTTCTTTATCACTGCGGTCACAATAACTATTTGTAATATATACCGCATATTGGTCAGCGGCAAACCTTTCATTATACAAAATCCGAGGTGCATGAACTGTCGCCCATACACCTCGGATTGCTGTAACCTCTTATTTTAAGCCATTTTCAGATTATCCGAAGTATCTCTCCAGCAGGCCCTTGAATGCCTTGCCGTGTCTTGCCTCGTCCCTTGCCATCTCATGGACGGTATCGTGGATGGCATCCAGGCCCAGCTCCTTAGCCTTCTTAGCAATGGCCATCTTGCCAGCGGTAGCGCCGCACTCAGCCTCTACGCGCATCTGCAGATTCTTCTTTGTGCTGTCTGTAACGACCTCGCCCAGCAGTTCTGCGAACTTAGCGGCATGTTCAGCCTCTTCGTAAGCAGCCTTCTCCCAGTAGAGTCCGATTTCGGGATAGCCTTCCCGATGTGCTACGCGAGCCATTGCCAGGTACATGCCTACCTCAGAGCACTCGCCATTGAAGTTGTCCCGAAGTCCCTGAAGGATTTCCTCGTCAACGCCCTGTGCCACGCCTACTACATGCTCGGCAGCCCAGCTCATCTCGCCCTCTTCGGCCTTGTTGAACTTCTCAGCAGGAACGCCGCACTGTGGGCATTTCTCCGGTGCCGCATCTCCCTCGTAAACATAACCACATACAGAACAAATGAATTTTGCCATAATAAATATCTCCTTTTCTTAATTAATTTTTACTTTGCTAAACAATAATAATTACTGTTTGTAACACATTATAGCATCTATTTTCTGCTTGTCAATATCTTTTTTGATTTTTTTGCTGCCATCAAGTTACTATTTGCGACTTCTCTGCTTATAGTAACAATTTCCTTTCAGTCCATGCAATCCTTGCATAATCCCCGGAAATATACTACATGGTCCTCGATCTTTCCGTCAAACTCGGCACCCGCAATGACATTGACATGATCGATGGGGAGCATTTCCAAATCAATAATGCCGTGGCACTTTCTGCAATAAAAGTGGTAGTGGGGATGGGTGTCGCCATCAAAATGATCCAGCCCGTCACCGCATTCCAGACGAACTGCTTCCCCGTGGTCTACCAGGAAGTTCAGGTTTCGGTAGACGGTGCCAAGGCTAATGTTTGGGAATTGTTTCTTCATATTGTCATACACGACTTCAGCAGTAGGGTGGGCCTTGCTCGCCATGAGAAAAGATTTGATTGCCTCCCGCTGCTTGCTGTGTCTGATTTCAGCCATAAGCATCACTCCTTATTAGTAATCGTTATTATTATAAAAAGTGATTTGCAAAATGTCAATAGAAATTATGCCCCATTTTTTTCCTTTATAGTACTATTCACAGTAAATTTTAAAAATAGACAGGCTCGTTGTGTTCGCCCATATGAGAATGTCTAGAGATTCTGTGGCATAGGGCATTGAATATCGAGTGCCTTCGTAATATAATGAAGGGTGGCGCAGGGGGGGGGAGATTTGCAGAAGATGGCTGGTGCAGGGGCTTTCGGCTGGCTATTTTAGATTGATGGAAGGAAGATAGGGCATGTCGCCCTAGGGAAAGTTGACGGGAGCGGTAGTATGAAACAGAGAGAAATGTACAAATTTTATATTGGAAGAGTGGGCAGGAATTTGATTACTTTTATGAGGTGGGGGACTTTTTCTGTGATCGCGGGAGGAATCGTGGGGCTGGTCAGCACCTTCTTTGCATATTGCCTGGGAGAGGTTACCAGCTGCCGGGAGCAGAATCCATGGCTGCTGTTTTTTTTGCCATTCGGGGGATTGGCCATTGTTTTTTTGTATGGTTTTTTTCACAACAATAAAGATAGGGGAACGAATATGGTTCTCTCTACCATTCATGCGGAGACGGAGCTGCCTTTTAAGATGGCTCCGCTGATATTTGTCTCCACGCTGGTGACCCACCTTCTGGGAGGCTCTGCGGGAAGGGAGGGAGCCGCATTGCAGTTGGGGGGGAGCATTGGCAACCAGCTGGGACGCTGGTTTCGCATGGATGACAAGGATAAGAGAATCGTGGTGATGTGCGGGATGAGCGCAGCCTTCTCGGCCGTCTTTGGCACGCCCATTGCCGCATCTATTTTTGCTATGGAGGTGGTGAGCGTAGGGGTGATGTACTATGCGGCATTGGTTCCCTGCGTATTTTCTTCTCTGATTGCATGGAAGGTGGCGGGGATTTTTGGATTGGGAGATAGTGGATTCCAGATTGCAGGCCATGTGGCATTTCATTTTGTGCCTAGCATCAAGGTGATTGGCTTGGCGCTTTGCTGTGCGGGGCTGTCCGTGCTTTTCTGCGAGATTCTCCATGGTCTGGGGGATCTGCTTTACGGAAAATTCAGGAATCCCTATGTGCGGATCGGGGTGGCATCTCTGGTAATCATCGGGCTGACATGTCTGCTTCGGACTACTGATTATATGGGGACGGGGGTGCCGGTGATTGTTCGGGCGATACAGGGAGATGCCAGGCCGGAGGCTTTTGCGTTGAAGATGCTCTTTACGGCACTGACCTTGGAAGCGGGGTTCAAGGGCGGGGAGATTGTACCCTCCTTCTTTGTCGGGGCTACCTTCGGGTGCGTCTTTGGGCATTTTCTGGGAATTTCCCCGTCCATGTGTGCGGCGGTGGGGATGGTTTCCGTATTTTGCGGCGTGACGAACTGTCCCATTACCTCTATGCTCATTGCTTTTGAATTGTTCGGGTACCGGGAGGTGCCTTATTTCCTCATCGCCATCAGCGTGAGCTATCTCATGTCCGGATATTATGGGCTGTACCATGACCAGACGATCGTATACTCAAAATATAAGACGGAATATATCAACCGCAAGACTAGGCTGTGAATAGTAACTTCTATGTTCATATCTTTGGAAGAAAGAAAAATATCAGATTGTGGCACATGTTGCGTCAATGTATAATTTATCATGAAAGAAAAGGGAAGTCTGTGGGAATGCAGGGCGTGTTCCGATGGGCTTTGGATGGCGGCAGATTTTTGGAATATTCTGAATTGGAGATGAAATCATGGTGGAAATTTGCATTGACGGGAATAAGATGGACAGGGCGCAGCATCGGAGGTACCGGGGTGCGGGAATGGTCAGCGGAAATAACTCTTCACGGCTTCTTCTGGATTATCGGCAGGAGCATCCGAAAGAATACTGGGAGGTATTGGAGCATATCTTTGGCGATAGAGGAGTGGGGGTTACCCACTTGAAATTGGAGATGGGGTCGGATATCAATTCTTCATCCGGTACGGAGCCGGGGGTGAAAAGGTCTGCCGGAGAGGCGGCAGATGTAACCCGGGGGGCGGGATATCGGCTGGCGGCGGATGCGAAGAAGGTGAATCCTGATCTGACGCTGGACATGCTCTGGTGGAGCGAGCCGGCTTGGGTTGCCTCTGCGGAGGATGTCTATGATGCCAGATATCGGTGGTATCGGGAGACGTTAGAGGCGGCCTACAGGGAGTATGGACTGGTCTTTGATTATGTCAGCGCATCTCAGAATGAGCGGGAGATTGACTTTGCATGGATCAAGTATCTGGCTGGCAGAATGAAGGAAGAGCGGAATGCGCCTTATGATTTTGGCAAGGTGAAAATCGTGGCCAGCGATGAGGATAATCAGTGGAAGATTGCGGATGCCATGCTGGAGGATGGGGAACTGCGGGATGCGGTGGATGTGGTCGGAACCCACTATACCAGTTTTGCCAGCCAGGCGGCAGTGACCCTTTCTGAGGATTACGGAAAGGAAATTTGGATGAGCGAGGCTAGTGCGCCCATGTGCTTTTCCAGAGGAAGGCATCCCTCTTCGGGGCGGGGATTTGAGATGATGGGAATTAACGGAGTGCTGGATATCGCCAGCCGCATCATTGCCATGGGTCCCCAAGGGAGAATGACGCTTTATGAGTACCAGCCCGTGGTGTCTGCCTATTATGATGGGGTAAACTACTGCGAGAAGCAGTTGATTACCGCCAACGAGCCATGGAGTGGCAGATATTCTCTGGAGAGCGGATATTATATGTCCCTTCATTTTTCCAAATTTATAAAAAAGGGATGGTGCTTCTTGCCGGAGGCCTGTTGCTGTGATGGGAAAAAGGGCGGGGATGGCCATGCCATGGTGGGCGTGGAGAAATGCTATCTCAGTGCCATGGATGGAGAGACCGGGGATTTCACCACGGTGATTGCCAATCCCACCGGGGAGAGGATTACATATGAGTTTCATATTAAGAATACTAAGGGAATTTCTGCGCCGGTGATGGTGTGGGAGACTAAGACGGCAGAGAGGGGGGAGGACTTTGGCCAGAATTATTTCCGCCATGTTGCAACGGTAATGCCAACTTGTGCCAGCGAAGAGGGGGATCAGACCGGGTCAGCATTGGGGCGGGCAGAAGAGGGAAAGACGACCTCTTTTACGGTTGATATTGCGCCAGAGTCTCTGGTGACCATTTCTACACTTGTAGTACAGGAGGGGGCATGTCGCCGCCCTGAGTCTGAAGGCAAGCAGGGGTTGTCTCTGCCCTATCGGGATGATTTTTCTTATGAGGAGATGGGAAAAGGCTATTTGGCCAATCGGGGATTTGCTCCCAGATACATGACAGATCAGGGAGGGGCTTTTGAAGTGGTGGAGATGCCCGGCGGAGGCAGGGCATTGTGCCAGAAGATTACCCGGGATTTGCGGGCGGAAGAGTGGGGCGCCACGCCGGAACCCACTACTAATTTTGGGGATGACAGATGGTGTAATTATAGTGTTTCAGCGGAGGTATGCTTTGATTGCGCTTGCCATGGCGATAGGGAATGGGAACATGCAGGTTCCGGGGAAAAATATGTGGGCATAGGAATGCGTTATCGCTTGGCGGCCCAAGGTGCCAGCGGATACCGATTGCTGCTATTTTCCGACGGGAGATGGCAGTTGATGCTGGACGATATCTTATTAGAAAAGGGAAATGCCGGGAGCGCAGTATCAGGGCGGGGAACTCTCGCAGGAAATGACTGGCATTCCCTTCGTCTGGAAGCGGTGGAAAATACGGTGTCTGCCTATCTGGACAATAGACTTCTGATTAGGAGGGAATGTGGCAGTGGCCAGTGGCAGGGGGCTGGACGGTGCGCCCTGTATAGTTCTTATGATTGCAATCTGTTTCGCAATCTTGAGGTTTGTCCGGTGGAGGGAAAGACGGTTTCTGTAAAGAGATGGGATGACATGGAGGATTTCATTCAGTACGATGGGGATTGGAACCATGAGGCTATTGGCAGCTTTCAGAACTATCGGCGCACCCTTTCCACAGGGACATCAGGTGCAGAAATGAAGTTTGCATTTCGAGGAACCGGGTTTTCCATTGCCGGGGACGCAGAGGAGAAGGGGAGCATCCGAGTGAAGGTAGATGGGGAGCTGATAGAGGAGGATTGGGAGGTTTCCCAGAAAAGGGCAAGAGGTGTTTCCTATTGCAAATATGGCATCGATGAGGGAAGGCATGAGGTAGAAGTGCGGGTGATATCCGGGATGTATGCGGTGGATTGCGTGGAAGTGGTATAATCAAAAAAAGGTTTAATGGGGAGGTTAAAAAATATGGACTATTTTCAAATCAATACAGAATGTTTAGTGTTGAAGCCATTAGGAAAAAATAACCTTAAGCAGGATTGGTGAGTGGGGTGGACGAAATAAATCCAGCAATCACACTGCGGACATGGCGGTATTTAAATCCTCAAAGCGGTTATGCTCATGGGCCGGGCCGACTCCCCAAAATAATGAAAGTGCCGGTAAAAAGAAGAGCGTCCATGTATCAAGGGCAGGGGTATATCTGAAGCCTTTGCTGGTACAATGCGCAAACGCGGCCATCAAAGACAAAAAGAACCCTTATTTCAAATATAAATATGACCGTATCAAAAAACGTCGTGGACATAAATGGGCAGTCATCGCCATTACACGCATGATGCTGACCTGCCTATACCATATGTTTTCAAAGCAGGAAGCTTTTAACCCTGCCGATACGGATTATTCTGCTATTCCTGAAGAAATGTATGAAAAATTTCAGGAACAGTACGACAAAAATGCCATCAAACAACTGGAGAAAAGAGGGTATACCATTATTCCTCCTTGCATCAATCATGTATAATTCCTTTATATGTTTGCTTTCCAAAAATTCCCTTAATGGTTTTGAAGGTTCAATTTTCCTCGTCGTAGGATAAGGACTGTTCCCGGATTCGATAAGAATCCCATGACTGCAATTCAAGTGCTTTCAGAGAATGGCGGTGATATGTCTGTCTTCCCCACAGCAAAACACCTCGTCTCCTGGGCAGGATGTTGTCCCCGCAATGATAAGAGCGACCGCAAAATCAAATCCACTCGGATTTCCCATGCCGGTTCCTATTTT
>CATKZA010000002.1 GCA_949841235.1 uncultured Clostridiaceae bacterium | reverse complement strand
GCCTGAAATTGTTGCTGTGCTTTGAACCCTCTGCCGGGCTTAAATTTGATAAATTCATAATAACCTCCTAAAAAGTACAATCACTAACGGGCGAATCTTGCGAAACCCATGGCACCGGATCAAGGGATTTTTCCCCGCCATGGAAAACTGCGCATAGGCACACTTCTACCCTCGCTACAAATCAATATAATATCATAGATATATGTATGTTGTCTATAAAAAATTTTATATATTTTACTTATATTTTATGTTGGAGGCAATATTTTTCACCGTTCCCTTTACCTTTTTCCCCTTGGCGGTGATGCTGAATTTGGGCTTTCCCTTCATAGTCAATGTAGCCTTGGCCTGAATGCCATCATCTCCTGTGCTGGTCAGCTGGAAATTCCCGCCGGTAATCATGATGTCCCGGGATGCGCGAATGCAATCCCCATAAGAATTCACCCTAATGGTTCCTCCCGATATCAGAACAGAGCCAGCGATTGCTTTCTTTCCGTCTTTGCCAGTAACGCCTGCAGTTATCCCCCGGAAGTCCTCAAACTTCGTGCCAGCCTTATAGGCAGCCGACACGCTTACGCTGCCGCCGGTAATCGTCACGCCTCCCTTGCCCTGAATCCCCTTGTCCACGCCATTCGCCGTGACAACGCCCCCGGTAATCGTCACCTTTTGGTCTGACTTGATGCAGGTATCCTGCGCCCTTCCCGCAAAAGTTCCGCCAGCCAGGGACACATTTTTTCCCCGAAGGGCAATTTTCGCAGAGGAAGCACTGCAATACCCACTTTTGAGGGACACTGTATTCTTGCTGACAATCGCCTTGCCATTGTCAGCCACATCCGTGACAAACAGATTCCCCTGCCCATTGATCGTGAGATTTCCCGCAGAAAAAATCACTGCGTCCGGCTCTTTCTTTCCCTTGGCCAAGACAAAATGCTTGGGTCCCTTTAACCGAGTGGTTGTCTTCCCCACCAGATTAACGTTCACGCTGGTATTAGACTTGGCACTGTAAATGCAGGGATATTTTGTCTGCGTGGCGGTCACACCCTTCATTTTCAGCGTAACCTTTAACTTTGCCTTGCTCACGACGATGCGATATCCCCCTATTTTTCCGGAAACCGTATACGTACCGCTTTTCTTTAGCGTAACTGTCTTTTTCTTCTTATTGACAGAAATATTTTTCTTCACCCCGGTAATCTTTCCCTTGCCCAATTTTACCGTGGCCTTCTTTGCCGCATCTGCTGATGATACCGCCCCCATCAAGCATGCCACGGCAAAAGCCATCACCGCAATTCTCCTTAAAGCCTTTCCTTCTATCCTCATCTTTTCCGCCTTTCTTTCCTGTTATCCGAAAATATTTGTTCCTGTGCGCAATCACTGAATATCAGCGTGCTGACCTACTCAAAATTGTTCCATCGTTGCTTTTCGCAGCCATTTATCTCCTCCTAGGATGCCCCCGCCCCCCAAGGATAATGGCTACAACTGTTCCATATATTCTGGCACCTTGGAACATACAATATTCAAGTTGCCATTTCTGCACCGAAGCTCGTCAATAAATTCCTTTTCCTTTTTCCTATCCTTCTGCTCTATGCAATAGACAATCTGGTACATGCTCCCCATATTCACCGTCTTCACTGTCTGCATCTCGCAGAATTTCAAATACTTTTCAAAAAGGTCCTCAAAGACATCCGTGTAATCCAAGTCTTCGTAAATGGTGATTTTCAAATTCTGCCTTCTCTTCTCCCGCCGATCCACAGGCATCAGGCTAAACAATACCATGGCAATCGTCACTATGGCAGTAATAAAGATGGCATATGTAACATAGCCAGTCCCTGTGGCAAGCCCTGTCACCATGGAGAAAAATACGCAGGTAATCTCTCTGCTGTTGCCGGGAATGGAGCGGAAGCGAATCAGGCTGAACGCCCCCACAATGGCAACGCCCGTCCCAAGATTTCCATTTACCATCATAATGATCGTCTGCACCAGCACAGGCAATATAATCAGAGAAACAAAAAAATTCTTGCTGCATTTTCCCGTCAGCCTGTAACTGAAAGCAATAATAATTCCCACAAGTAAGGATACCCCCGTGCAGGTCATGGCCGTATGATACGACAATGTCCCCCCTACATTCTGCAATACACTATGAAACATTTCTCTTCTCCCTTTCTCTCTCCAGTATTCTTTCCTTAAAATAAGTACCATACTTTGAAAATGATGTGGGGAAAATGCTTCCTTCCTCCAGAGTGCGCACCATCCATAGGGGAAAGGCATCCTTCACCTTGATTTCCATAATCACATCATCATCATGTAAAATATTTTCTCCCCCATCTCCCTGTGTCAGCGCAAGCCTGTCCTGCCTTGCCCGAATGTCGAAATCAAAAGTAACCCGCAGATCCGGCTGCTCTATGCCCTGCATGGCAATCCGATCATAGGCCAAATACACCTTGGGCATCAGCTGATTCCTAGCCAGAAAATAATTGATCTCCCTGACAATCTGCCCCTCCTGACTCTCTATCTTCCCATTCTCAATTCCCTCAACCGCTTCCTCTAAGGACAGGACAATTCGCCGCTTATAGACAATGCCTCTGTACTTTTTCTTGAGTTCCAGAAAGACCATGTCCTCCTCTCCCGGCACACCGTAACTGCGCAGCCTTAATTTTTCCTTAAAGGCAGGACTCTCCACAGACTTCCTAATCAATTCAAAATCCCGGGTATCATAATAAATATTGCATATGGTACTCAGTCCATACTGATCCACCGCCATATGTTCCTTTATGCGTTTGCGAAATAAATCATATTGATCTCTGGAAAGCCGAAATTTCTTCTCATACCGCTTAAAAACAGTTCCAACCTGTCCCACTGCTCACCTCCGATGCCAAAATATATTATTTGTTTGAATATGTGATAATTTCCTTAAAATTATAGCATATTTTCTACATCGAATATATCTATTTTTTAGACATATATTACATACATTTTTAGTACATGGTTTTTAACCTTTATTCCAGAATATCATACGCAAATAATTATACAAATGCACTCTGACACTGGAAGCATCATGCCCCCCATCAGGAATCACATTCCAGATATGCCTGACATGATTTTTCTGGAAAAGTCTGTGTATTCCTTCCGGCGTATGCCCCACTGCCGCATCCTTCTCTGCCGCACTAAGCAATAATAACCCCGGCTCCCTGCCCGCCTCGAAGCACAGTTCTGCCTCCTCCAGCTGGCCGGGATGCTGCGCTGACCCCTTCATCGGCGTCAATCCGGGCGCAGGGCACACTGCCCCCACATATCCAAATAATTCCGGATGCGTCACCCCGATAAAGAGAGACTCCCTTCCGCCCATAGAAAAACCGGTAATGGCTGTATTTTCTCTTCCTTTCGCCACCGAAAATCTTTTTTCTATAAAGGGCATCAAATCCTTTATCAAATCATTAACAAAATTATCATAACAGAGAGAATTTTCCAAATCCATCCCTGTGCATCTCTTCTTCTCCGCACTGCAAAATATATAGGGCATGACTACCTCCATATCCTTTGCCTCACCCATGGCTGTAAGGTTTCCCAACATGCGCTTGAGACCCACGGATTCATCTGCCATCCAATCTTCATCATCGAAATAGCCGTGCAGCAAATATAGCACGGGATACTTCCGTTCCTTGGAATATTCATCGGGAAGCAGAACGTTAACTCCTGTTCTCCTCTTTGCAGTGGTAGAATAATAATAATACTTTTTTATCCTGCCATAATAAAAGTCCTCCTTCTTTTCTAAAATCTCTTCCGGCTCCCTTTCAGCCATGCGTTCCCTGTACCATGCATCCCACTCCTCCGCGTTCTTTTTCTCTGACATCATGCACTGCAAACCACTATAAAACACACTATACACCGTATCAATCTGATGACCACCACCATCCACTATTTCATAATAAGAATTACCATCTCGGTAATTGCCGCAAAATTTGAATTCCTTCCCATGGGACTCCATAGCATCTACCTGGGCTTCCACATTTTGATAGGCAATATCCCCCACATCCCCGCAGCCATAAAACAATCGGAAATCCTCGCCATCATACCCCTGCTTCTTCAATGCCTTTTCCAGATGCACCACCTTTTCTCTCCCATTAGAGCCGCCACACCAGCTATCCCCGCTGACAGGCATATACAAAGCCACTTCATCCATGCACTTTTCAAATACCCACCAGGTACAGGCCGCTCCCATAGAGAAACCTGAAAATACCCTGTGCCACCTAGATGCCGAGGCGTTTTTTCCATCATAATATGTATGATATTTTCCTTCAACCGCCGGTATCAAATCGTTGCGAAATTCCTCCGGAAAAAATTCCACGCTAACCGCTTCACTGCCGGAATAGGGATTTTGGTAAGTAGGCGTACACAATATGCATGGTGCAATCTCTCCATTCGCAATCATATGATCCAGCAACAGCGCAATACCATCACGATATTTATCATCATCCATATACCAACTTTCATCATCACCCCCGCCGTGCAGCAGATAAACCACATCGTATTTTTGATTCCTGTCTTCCTGCTGGTAGCCATAGGGCAAATACACAAATGCAGACTTTTCATATTCTTCCTTATCCCCTGCGTAATTCCGTGTCTTATAGGTAATCTTTTCCACCGTTCCAAATTTATCTGTCTCTGAGTCATATCCGACAGGAATCTCCTTTATTTCATTGTCTTGAAAATTCTTTATTGTGTCGCAAGGCAAATCTCAGTCCTGCTTATTTCCAAAACCAATACCGCCACATATTTAACATATCTTGTGGCAAAGACATTATAAATAGTCGGATTATTCATGCAAAAAATCTGTTGCTGAACACCGACCTGAATATTGGAGAAATTGCAGAACAAAGCGGCTATCACAGTGACATTCATTTTTCGCGCCAGTTCAAGAAAAATATCGGCATTTCCCCCAGCCAATATAGAAAAAAACACTTTAGCTAGGACGAATTTTCCTATGATGTCAAAAAAGGGAACGCCAGCGCGTTCCCAATGGCATTGCGTTACGTTATGAGCAATTTCCTATACAGTAAAAAAGCACCGCCTTCTTGCGAAAGCAGTGCTTTATATTATTCCAAAATACTCTATATTTCTTCCACCTTTACCAGGTGCCTTACATGCCAAACCATGCCTTTCACCGCATCATTGTTCGGCAGCTCTACGGTCTTGCCAATCTTTCTCAAGCCCAGAGCCTTCACAGTCGCCCTCTGCTTCGGAATAGCACCGATCGTAGATTTTACCAAAGTAATTCTCAACTTATCTGCCATAATTCCCTGCCTTTCTATCGCCCACAACTCATGCCAAGCCACAACAGATAAGCAAAGCTTATCTGTGGCACAAATAATCTGCGTGAAGAACGCTGCTTTTGCGTTCTTCATAGGAATGACTTAGATTCGCTTAGCGGTGTCTTTTACCGCCTTAGTGAATCTTCATTCCTTACACGCTTTAGCCCAAAAGCTCTTCTACGGAAATTCCGCGAGCCTTGGCAACTTCTTCCGGCGTCTTCAAGTTCTTGAGACCCTCGATAGCCGCCAAGCACACATTCTGCTTATTGTTTGATCCCAGAGACTTGGTACGGATGTTCTTATATCCTGCCAACTCAAGCACGGCACGAACAGGGCCGCCGGCAATGATACCGGTACCTTCCGGTGCCTTCTTAATCAAAACGGACGCACTCCCATATTTTCCATTGAAGTCATGTGGCACGCTGCCGTTGTCATCCATGGGAACTGCTACTAACTTCTTTGCAGCGGCTTCTTTTCCCTTGCGGATCGCCTCAGGAATTTCTGTCGCTTTTCCCAGACCCACGCCTACATGCCCGTTTTTATCGCCAACAACTACTAATGCAGTAAATCTCATATTGCGTCCGCCCTTGACAACCTTGGTGACACGCTTGATCGTTACCACATTATCTTCTAGCTCTAAATTGCTAGCATCAATAATTGTACGTTTCATGTGTTGCTCTCCTCCTAAAAAATTTGATTAGAATTACTATTCTGTTATTAAAACTCTAATCCTGCTTCTCTAGCAGCATCTGCTAAAGCCTTAATCTTACCCTGATATATGAATCCGCCTCTATCAAAGACTACGCTTGTAATACCCTTATCCTTTGCCTTCTTGGCAATTACCTCGCCCAGCTTTGCCGCTGCTTCTACATTGTTGGTCTTTGCCAAACTTTCCTTCACATCCTTCTCCAACGTAGATGCCGCAACAAGCGTAGCACCGGATTTATTTCCATTGGCATCAATCACCGTATCATCGATAATCTGAGCGTACATATGATTATTACTTCTAAATACAGCTAAACGCGGTCTCTCGGCCGTGCCGGAAAGACGATTGCGAACTTTCATGTGCTTCTTCACACGAACTTCTACTCTTGACTGTTTCTTAATCATCGTATCATCACTCCTTCTTATTTTTTACCTGTCTTACCAACTTTACGTCTAATTACTTCATCAGCATACTTGATACCCTTGCCCTTATAAGGTTCCGGAGCCCTCTTCTCTCTGATTTCAGCAGCGTATTGGCCAACTTTTTCTTTATCAATACCCTTGACGATAATCTTGTTCTGGCCATCCACGATGACCTCCAGCCCCTCCGGGTCTTCCATCTCTACCGGATGGGAATATCCCAGAGAAAGCACCAGCTTCTTTCCCTGCTTCTGAGCCCTGTAACCTACGCCGTTTACCTCCAGCTCTTTCGTATATCCCTCTGTCACGCCAATCACCATATTGTTGATCAGCGTTCTCGTCAGGCCGTGCAGAGACTTCATCTTCTTCAGATCATTGGGACGATTTACTTTGACTTCCTCGCCCTCTTTCTTAATCTCCATCTCTGCGGGCAGAACTCTCTCCAGAGTTCCCTTTGGCCCCTTTACAGTCACTTTATTATTTTCTGCAATATCAACAGTAACCCCTGATGGTATCGCGATAGGCATTCTTCCGATTCGTGACATGCCGTACACCTCCATAATTCTGTAATGTAGCGATAACTGCATCCTCCGGATAAATCATTACCAGATAAATGCCAGCACCTCGCCGCCAACGTTTTCTTTTCTCGCTTCCTTGTCAGTCATCACGCCCTTGTTTGTAGAGACAATGGCGATACCCAGCCCGCCCAGGACCTTGGGAAGCTCATCCTTGCCGGCATAAACGCGAAGACCCGGCTTGGAGATTCTCTTCAAGCCCGTGATAATCTTTTCATTCTTGTCAGCGCCATATTTTAAAGTGATATGAATCATAGTGATTCCATCAACGTCAATCATATCAAATTTCTTGATGTATCCCTCTTTCAGAAGAATTTCTGCGATGGAAACCTTCATCTTTGAGGTAGGTACATCGACTGTATCATGCTTTGCAGTATTCGCATTACGAATCCTTGTAAGCATATCTGCAATAGGATCGCTCGTCATCATTTTCGTTTTACCTCCTTACCAGCTTGCTTTCTTCACGCCTGGAATCTGTCCCTTATAAGCCAACTCACGGAAGCAGATTCTGCAAATTCCGTATTTTCTTAAATAAGCATGTGGACGACCACAAATCTTGCAGCGGCTATACTCTCTTGTGGAGAATTTTGCCTTGCGCTGCTGCTTTACTTTCATAGAAGTCTTAGCCATGAAATTCCCTCCTTATTTTTTGAACGGCATACCGAACTGTATTAATAATTCACGAGCCTCTTCGTCAGTTTCCGCAGTTGTAACAATAATTACATCCATACCTCTAATCTTGTCAACCTTATCATATTCAATTTCCGGGAAGATCAACTGCTCCTTGATTCCAAGAGCATAATTTCCCCTGCCGTCAAATGCGTTGGGGTTCACGCCTCTAAAGTCACGCACCCGGGGCAGTGCCAAATTCACAAGGCGATCCAGAAATTCATACATCCTATTGCCTCTCAGGGTAACCTTGCAGCCGATGGCCATGCCCTCTCTCAACTTAAAATTAGCAATGGAGTTCTTCGCCTTTGTTGCCACAGGCTTCTGGCCGGTAATAATCTCCAGTTCAGACATTGCTGAATCCAGTACCTTGGAGTTTTCCTTTGCCTCGCCAACACCCATGTTGACTACGATCTTTGCAAGCTTTGGCACCTGCAATTCGTTTTTATAACCGAACTTCTTCATCATACCGCCAACGATCTCATTCTGATACGTTTCTCTTAAACGACTACTCACCGTAAACTGCCTCCTTTCTGAAATTAATCAATGACTTCGCCCGTTGCCTTTGCATAGCGGACTTTCTTTCCATTCTCCACCTTAAATCCAATACGGGAAACCTTTCCTTTGCTGACATACATCACATTAGAAATGTCGATCGGCGCAGACTGGTGAATAATTCCCCCCTGGGGATTTGCCTGGCTAGGCTTGGTGTGCTTCGTAACCTCATTGATGCCGTCAACAATCACCTTGCCATTCTTTACGGATGTTACCTTGCCTTCTCTACCTTTATCCTTGCCAGTGATTACCCTTACGGTATCACCTTTCTTAATCTTGCTAGTTGCCACTTTTGACACCTCCCTTATAATACTTCTGGTGCTAATGAAACGATTTTCATAAACTGTTTGTCTCTCAACTCTCTAGCGACCGGTCCGAAGATACGCGTTCCTCTGGGCGTTTTGTCCTCTCGGATGATTACTGCCGCATTCTCGTCAAAACGAATGTATGAGCCATCGGGACGACGTGTCTTATTTACAGTACGAACAACCACAGCCTTCACCACGTCACCCTTCTTTACAACACCGCCTGGCGTTGCATCTTTGACAGAAGCAACGATGACATCACCGATACCTGCGTACCTTCTCGTAGAACCACCTAAAACTCTGATACAAAGAAGTTCTTTAGCACCTGTATTATCAGCCACTTTCAGTCTTGATTCCTGCTGTACCATAATTACCTCCATATTCTGCAAATATAACTATTTTGCTCTCTCAATCACTTCGACAAGTCTCCATCTCTTGTCCTTAGACAGCGGCCTTGTCTCCATAACCCTTACTCTATCACCAATCTTGCATGTATTCTCCTCATCATGAGCCTTCAATTTATAAGTTCTCTTGATGATTTTCTTATAAAGCGGATGCTTTACATTATCTACGACTGCCACAACGATTGTCTTATCCATCTTATCACTTACTACCTTGCCAACACGAGTCTTTCTAAGATTTCTCTCCACGACCTCGTCCTCCTTTCATGCGGTTTCTAAAGAAACGAACCAAAGATTAGTTCTGTGCTGCCGTGAGCACTGTCTGTATCCTTGCGATATTCCTCTTTACCTCTTTGATTCTGCTGGTATTGTCCAGCTGGTTTGTTGCATTCTGGAATCTCAAGTTAAAAAGTTCCTTCTTTGCCGCAACCAAATCCTCATTTAACTCTTCCACGGACTTTCCCCGTAATTCTTCCATAAACTGCTTACTCTTCACTGCCCGCACCTCCTTCTAAGTCTGCGCGAGATACGACCTTACACTTTACAGGCAACTTATGCGTTGCAAGACGTAAAGCCTCTCTTGCCACCTCTTCGGATACACCTGAAATCTCAAACATTACGCGACCAGGCTTCACTACTGCAACCCAGTACTCCAGTCCACCTTTACCTTTACCCATTCGAGTCTCGGCAGGCGTCTTAGTAACCGGCTTATCCGGGAAAATCTTAATCCAGACCTTACCGCCACGCTTGATGTGACGCGTCATGGCAATACGGGCTGCCTCGATCTGGTTGGACTTAATCCAAGCCGGCTCCAGAGCCACGATACCGAACTCGCCGTATGTGATTTTATTTCCCCTGAGCGCTTTTCCTGTCATTCTACCACGGAACTGCTTACGATGTTTAACTCTCTTTGGCATTAACATTATTTATCGCTCCCTTCCTTTTTCGCATTTTTCTTGGCTGGAAGTACCTCGCCATTATAAATCCATACTTTTACACCAATCTTGCCGTAGGTTGTATCAGCCTCGGCAAAGCCATAATCAATATCAGCGCGGAGCGTCTGAAGAGGAATGTTTCCCTCGCTGTAGAACTCTGTACGAGCCATATCCGCACCGCCAAGACGGCCTGAGCAAGCAGCCTTGATACCCTTTGCACCTGTCTTCAATGTCCTGGTCATGGCAGACTTCATTGCCCGACGGAAAGAAATACGGTTCTCCAACTGCTGAGCAATATTCTCTGCCACCAGCTGGGCATGCTTATCCGGATTCTTCACGTCCATGATCTTGATGTCAAGGGATACCTTGCGATCCAAAACCTTCAGCAGCTCTCTCTTCAAATTCTCTATCTCGGCTCCGCCCTTTCCAATTACAAAGCCGGGCTTTGCCGTGTGAATGATAACTCTAACTTTGTCGGTAGGTCTCTCAATCTCAATCTTAGAGATCCCGGCACTGTATAATTTCTTCTTCACGAACTCCCTGATTCTGTAATCTTCCACAAGGTAGTCTGCGAAATTCTCTTCTGCGTACCAATTAGAATCCCAGTCGCTGATGACACCGACTCTTAAACCATGAGGATTAACTTTCTGTCCCATTATAATCTCCTTTCATCGACCACGGGAACTTTGCAGTCCCATATTTACTGACGCTCGTTCAGAATGATTGTAATATGACTCATTCTCTTTTCGATACGGTATGCCCTACCCTGCGCTCTCGGTCTGATTCTCTTCATTGTTGGTCCCTTGTTTGCAAAACACTCTTCAATATACAAATCCTCCGGATTCATGCCATTGTTGTTCTCTGCATTTGCAATCGCAGACTGTAATAACTTTAAAATGACGCTGGATGCATATCTGGGATTGTATGATAAAATACCGATTGCAGTTTCCACGTCCTTGCCTCTGATGGCATCCAACACATAACAAGCCTTCTGTACAGAAACTCTCGCATAAGATAACTTTGCCGAAGGTCTGGTGTCTCTTTGGTTCTCATTTCTCTCTCTCTTAATCTGAGATCTATGCCCCTTTGCCATGAATGAAGCCTCCTTTCAAATCAATCAAATATTATGTGATACCACATAGCCGTGCGTATCCTATTGTCTGGGTAATCCTCAGGGAAGAACGCATCCTGCGCCTCCCTGAACTAGTGATTTTCGTTTTACCTTTTACCCTTTTTCTCGTCTTTTCCATGACCCCTGTAGGTTCTTGTCGATACGAACTCGCCTAACTTGTGTCCTACCATATCCTCTGTCACATATACAGGCACATGCTTTCTGCCGTCATGCACTGCAAATGTCAATCCAACGAAGGATGGGAAAATAGTGGAACGACGTGACCATGTTTTAATTACCTGACTATCGCCTGATGCCACAGCGGCATCCACCTTCTTCAAAAGGCTTTTATCGGCGAAAGGTCCCTTCTTTACTGAACGTGCCATTGTATCCTCCATTCTGCCGGAATAAGCCGGCCACTCCAAACTCTCTATGCCGAAAAAGATGCGCGGCTCATTTGATGTATGAAGCCGCAGAACCTGCTATTTCGCAAGGGCTTTTCCATCTCTTCTTCTGATAATCATCTTGTTAGACTGCTTATTTTTCTTACGTGTCTTCAAACCAAGAGCAGGCTTACCCCAAGGAGTACATGGACCCGGACGACCGATACCTGCCTTACCTTCACCACCACCGTGGGGATGGTCATTGGGGTTCATAACAGAACCGCGGACCGTAGGACGAATGCCCATGTGGCGCTTGCGCCCGGCTTTACCGATATTCACCAGAGCATGCTCGCCGTTTCCTACAACGCCAACGGTAGCACGGCATACGATAGGCACCATTCTCATCTCGCCGGAAGGAAGACGAAGCGTTGCATACTTTCCTTCCTTTGCCATAAGCTGTGCGCTATTTCCTGCTGAGCGAACCAACTGGCCGCCCTTGCCGGGGTGCATTTCAATGTTATGAATCTGCGTACCTACCGGAATATTCTCCAGAGGAAGGCAGTTGCCCACTGAAATCTCAGCAGTAGGGCCGTTCATAATCTTCTGTCCAACCTGCAAGCCGGCGGGAGCAAGGATATAGGCCTTCTGTCCGTCCGCATATGCCACCAGGGCAATGTTTGCCGTCCTGTTGGGATCATACTCGATGGTCTTTACCGTTGCCGGCACACCATCTTTGTTTCTCTTAAAATCAATAATTCTATACTTTCTTCTGCATCCGCCGCCGCGATGACGCACGGTAATCTTGCCCTGCGCATTGCGCCCGGCATTCTTCTTCAATGACACAGTCAGGGACTTCTCCGGCTTGTCAGCAGTAATCTCAGCCTTGTCAAGCACCGACATCTGTCTTCTGGAAGGTGTATATGGGTTAAATGTTTTAATTCCCATGACATGTTCTCCTTTCAATACTCATTTCATATAAAATGATCCGCGCGATAGGTTTTCCACGCGATTTTAATCAAATCCGTTTTTTACAGGTCCTCGAAAATCTCAATCTCTGAAGAAATCGTCAGCCGATTTCCTTTATTTCCAAGCCAATTCTTACAGACCTTCAAAAATTTCGATTTCTTTGCTATCCTCAGTCAGCTGCACGATCGCTTTCTTCTTCGCAGCCGTTTTGCCGGAAGTCCTGCCACGGCGACGGGTCTTCCCTGCCTGGTTCATCGTATTAACCCTGGCAACCTTCGTACCCTCGAAGAGCTTCTCTACCGCTTCCTTCACCTGAGTCTTGGTCGCATCGGGATGCACCAGGAATGTGTACTTCTTTTCCTCCATTGCCGCCATGGATTTCTCCGTAATCACCGGCTTCTGGATAATATCATAATACTTCAAATCTGCCATTATGCGTACACCTCCTCAATCTTAGAGACAGCATTCTTTGTGGTGACAACCGTCTCATACTTCAAAATATCGTATACGCTGATGGCATTTGCAGCCACGACGCGAATGCCCTGAATATTTCTTGCAGAGAGCGCAACGTTCGCATTGTCCTCCCCGTCAAGAACCACCAGTGCCTTCTTTACCTTCAGCGCATCCAGTACGGATACCATTTTCTTCGTCTTAATCTCATCAAATTTGAGAGAATCCAATACGATGAACTTCTCCTCATTCACTCTGGAAGTGAGGGCAGACTTCATTGCCGCTGCCTTCTCCTTCTTATTCATCTTAAAGGAATAACTTCTGGGAGTGGGAGCAAATACCACACCGCCGCCAGTCCACTGAGGAGCCCTGGTAGAGCCCTGTCTCGCATGACCCGTTCCCTTCTGTCTCCAAGGCTTCCTGCCACCGCCACGCACTTCTGAGCGGGTCTTAGCCTTCTGCGTGCCCTGACGCTTATTCGCAAGCTGCAGTACAACAGCCATATGCATTAAATGCTCGTTTACCTTGGCAGCAAACACATTATCATTTAATTCCATCTTGTCAACTTCGCTGCCTTCCATATTATAAACAGATACGTTAGCCATCTGTGTGTTCCTCCTTTCCAAAAGAATTATTTCGCAACCTTAACGGATTCTTTCAATAATACGCAAGCTTTCTTAGGTCCCGGAACTGCGCCCTTCACGAGAATCAGATTTTCATCCGCATCCACCCTGACAATCTCAAGGTTCTGAACCGTCACCTTGACAGCGCCCATATGTCCCGGCATCTTCTTTCCCTTGAATACGCGGCTGGGATCAGAACAAGCACCGTTGGAACCTGCATGCCTGTGGAACTTAGAACCATGCGCCATGGGTCCTCTGTGAAGGCCGTGCCTCTTGATAGCGCCCTGGAAACCCTTGCCCTTTGAAGTGCCACTGACATCAATCTTGTCACCAGCCTCAAAGATATCCGCCTTGATTTCCTGCCCCAGCGCATACTCTTCCGCATTATCAAACTTAAATTCTTTCAGATATCTCTTTCCGGAAACACCCGCTTTTGCAAAGTGTCCCTGCATGGGCTTATTCACGCCATGCGCCCTCTTCACTTCCTTCTTGCCTGCGGCATCCTTGGTGATAACCTTGTCTTTCTTATCAACATAGCCCACCTGCACCGCACTGTAACCGTCATTCTCCACCGTCTTTACCTGCGTTACATAGCAAGGACCAGCCTGGAGAACCGTTACCGGAGTCAGAACTCCGTTCTCATTGAAGATTTGCGTCATGCCAATCTTCGTAGCCAAAATAGCCTTCTTCATACTAATGCACCTCCTGTTAATCTACAGCGGAATTCTTCGCCCCTTCCCGGTCGTCAATACCGCCTCAAAAAGCGCTTGCGCTTTTTGCCACGGCTCGAACTCCGTTCGAGACGTTGAATTCATCCTAGATGGTCTATAATGTGCAAGTCCGTAAACCAAAAACTCGAACTATCCTGAGATAGTTTTTATATAAACCCTAAGGATTCACCATCTTATTTTTCCTTCATTTTCAACACAACAGCAACGCCAGATGGCATTTCCATCTTCGTCAATGCCTCAATGGTCTTCTGCGTAGGAGCAATCACATCGATCAATCTCTTGTGCGTCCTCTGCTCAAACTGCTCTCTGGAATCTTTGTACTTATGAACAGCACGAAGAATCGTCACAACTTCCTTCTTGGTAGGAAGAGGTACAGGGCCGCTCACTTTCGCTCCCGTCTTCTTTACCGTGTCAATAATTTTCCCTGCCGCATGATCAATCTGATTGTGGTCATACGCCTTGAGAGTAATTCTCATTACATTTGTTGCCATAAAAAAAGCCGCCTCCTTTTCGCTTGTTACAGGCTTCTGCCTGTCGCAGGCATTACTGATCTGGGTTTCCCCATGCCTGCTCATCACAGCGGAACAAGTGGTGACTGTACACTTAACCGGGCGTGTCCTGCTTCGGTTTACATCAACGGATGCTCTCACCAACACTCACATCTATCGGCGAGACAATCCAGAAATCGCAGAACCATCCCTCTGCCTATGCAGAATCATAAAATTGTACAGTGACTTGTCGCCAGTTTCCTAACTTGACATTCGCTCCACGGAAAACCTGCAAAATATTGCAGCAACCTCGCGCTTCACAGCTATCAATGTCACAGCATGAACTATTCTACTATACTTTGGAATAATTTGCAAGGACTTTTTTATCTTCTGCACATTTTTTCCTAATAATAAAAAGCCCTGCGACCATACGCCGCAGGACTTTTCCCTCATTTTTCATATAAAAACACTTTTTTCTTCTCCTAAAAGATCACTCTTCCACATCTGTCATATCCTCTGACAGAACCTCCTCATACTTCTGCAATATCACACTCTGTACCTTCTCGCGTGTTTCAGAATTGAGCGGATGAGCAATGTCACGGTATTCCCCATCACCGGTACGGCGACTAGGCATTGCAATGAACAATCCCTTTTCTCCCTCAATCACTTTGATGTCATGAATGACAAATTCATCATCCAAGGTGATAGACACTACCGCCTTCATCTTTCCTTCCTTTGTTATTTTCCTTATCCTAACATCTGTTACCTGCACTTTTCATAACCTCCTTTGGCTATATTTCATTTCCAAAGAAATGCACCCTAGTAAATAGGAAGAAACTCATCAAAAATCATACAATGCCCAATCTTATAATGCGTACCTTTCATTCTTTTCCACCACGATTTTAATTTCGTTGTTCTCGCCGATATACTTGGTATTGGCACGAATCGTATCCCTGCTCTCCACGATGCAATTCTCAATATAAGTATTATCGCCAATGTACACATCATTTAAAATAATGGAATTTTTAATAACGCAATTATTGCCCACAAACACCTTCTTAAACAAAATGGAATCCTGCACTTCGCCATTGACGATGCAGCCGCTGGAAACCAGACTGTTCTTCACGCTGGAACCAGAATTATACTTGGCCGGAGGCAAATCCTCCACCTTGGAATACACATCCGGATACTGCTTGAAGAAGTAATCCCGGATATCCTTCTGCAAAAATTCCATGTTCGTCCTAAAATATGAATCCACAGAAGAGATATTGCTCCAATACTCCTCCATGGGATAGGCATAAATCTTCTTCACATTCTTATAGCGAATCAAAATATCCTTTACAAAATCGTGACGCTCCTCCTCCTGAGACTTTTCAATCAACTCAATCAGAAGCCTTCTCCTCACAATATAAATCCCTGCGGATACCTGATAACTGTTGGCATTGATCGGCTTCTCCTCGAACTCGATAATGCGCCCGTCGCTATCCGTGCGAACCACGCCAAAACGGCTGGGATCATCCTTTTCTTCCACGTTTGCAGTCACCACAGTAAAATCTGCCTTTTTTGCAATATGCTGCTCTAACACTTTATTGTAGTCCAGCTTATATACACCATCCCCTGATGCGATGACCACATACGGCTCATGGCTGCTTTTCAGAAAACCAAGATTCTGCGCCATGGCATCTGCCGTTCCGCGATACCAGTAACTATTCTCCGGGGTGGTAGTGGGCGTAAAAATGTAAAGTCCTCCCTGTTTACGGCCAAAGTCCCACCATTTGGAAGAATTCAAATGCTCATTCAATGACTTTGCATTGTACTGAGTGAACACAGCCACTTTCTGAATGTGCGAATTACTCATATTGCTCAATACGAAGTCAATGCTCCGAAAGCCTCCTGCAATGGGCATAGCTGCAGTTGCTCTCTTATTAGAAAGTTCCCTCATCCTGCTGTTGTTTCCGCCAGCTAACACAATACCAATCGCTCTCATTATCTGTCACCTACCTTAATTAGAGTTTCCCCGCCTGCAAGTTTTCCGCCCGGATAGTCTGATGCCTCCGTCTCGCCAGAGATTGCCGTGTTCTTTCCTATCTCCACATTATCAGGAATCACGCTTTCCTCTCCAATCGTCACCAGCCCAAAGGCATAAACATCTGGCTTCACCTTATTTGGCACTTCCTCGCCAACTCCCAGCTTGCAGCCAGCACCCACTGAGACATTTTCTGAGATAATTGATTTGTCCACTACCGTGCCGGCACCAATAGTGGTGGCGCTCATGATAATAGAATCCCGGATGACGGCTCCCGGCTCCACCACAACCCCCGGCCCGATCACCGAGTTATGCACTTCGCCATATATCTCCGCCGCCTCGCCAATAATCGCCTTATCCACAATAGCTTCCGGGGCAATGTACTGAGGAGGTATTCTCTCGGACTTAGTATAAATCTTCCAGTATTCCTCATAAAGATTAAATACCGGAATCAAATCAATCAACTCCATATTGGATTCCCAATAAGAGCCCAAAGTTCCTACATCTTTCCAATAACCATTGTACTCGTAGGCAAAAATCCTATCCCCCTTTTCATGGCAATAAGGAATGATATGCTTTCCAAAATCACAGGATGGCTGGTCTTTCAGTTTCAGCAACGCCTCTCTGAGCACAGGCCACGAGAAGATGTAAATGCCCATGCTCGCCAGATTGCTTCTGGGATGCTCGGGCTTCTCCTCGAACTCCTGAATCTGTTTCTTATCATCGGTAATCACCACGCCGAAACGGCTTGCTTCTTCCATTGGCACCGGAATCGTCGCCAGAGTAACATCTGCTTTATTTGCCTTATGGAAGTCCAGCATCACCTCGTAATCCATTTTGTAAATGTGATCCCCACCTAAAATAAGAACATAGTCTGGATTATAGTACTCCATGTAACGCAGATTCTGATAAATCGCATTGGCAGTACCTGTATACCATTCACTGCTTGTACTCTTTTCATAGGGTGGAAGAATGGAAACACCTCCCACGTTCCTATCTAAGTCCCAAGGAATACCGATACCGATATGGGTATTCAATTGCAGCGGCTGATACTGTGTCAGCACGCCTACAGTGTCGATGCCGGAGTTGATGCAATTGCTGAGGGGAAAATCTATAATACGATATTTTCCACCAAAAGCCACTGCCGGCTTTGCAACGTTTGCAGTAAGCACTCCCAGCCGGGAACCTTGTCCGCCGGCCAATAACATCGCAATCATTTCTTTCTTAATCACGTAATCACCCCTAACTGTTGGAATAGTATGATTATAACATAAATTGCCAAAGATGTGAATATTTTTCATAAAATATTTAAAAAAATCTTTAATTTTTTGGAAGATTCGCACAAAAAATTCCGTTTTCGTCCATATGCTTTCCATTTTCACCAATCGATAAAATAAAGTGCGGCAAATCCCCCATGATATTTCCATTGCTCTTCGCAGAAAAACCTGTTTACACCGTATACAGCAGCATACTTCCTGCCAGTTCTCAGAAAAATCCATTTTTAGATTGTATTTTCTGCCCGTATAAGGTAACATAACAGGGAGAAACCTAATATTAGGAGGAAATAGCCATGTATCAGATTGATTTGCAGAAACCCTGCACCGCTTACTTTATCGGCATCGGCGGCATCAGCATGAGCGGCTTTGCCAGACTGCTTCTGGAAAGCGGCTTTACCGTAAAAGGCTCCGATTCCCAAAAAAGCAGCATCACAGAAAAGCTCGTCTCACTGGGAATCGATATAGTATATGGACAAAAAAGCGAAAATATTACAAAAGACATCGACTTTATTATATATACTGCGGCAATCCATCCGGATAACCCGGAATTCATAGCCGCCAAGAGGCTGGGGATTCCCATGATGGAGCGGGCCGTCATGGTGGGCCAGGTGATGAAAAACTATAAAAATGCCATCGGAATTTCCGGCACCCACGGAAAAACCACTACCACCTCTATGATTACCCACGTCTTTCTCACTGCCGACAAAGATCCTACCATTTCCGTAGGAGGCATCCTGGATACCATCGGCGGAAATATCCGCATTGGCAGATCTGAGAATTTTATTACGGAAGCCTGTGAATATACCAACAGTTTCCTGAATTTCTTCCCCACTGCCGAGATTATTTTAAATATTGAAGCAGACCATCTGGACTTTTTCAAGGATTTGGACGATATCCGCCAATCCTTCCGAAAGTATACCCGCCTGCTCCCCAAGGATGGCGTTCTGGTAATCAGCGCTGATATTTCAGATTTGACTTACTTCACAGCAGGCCTCTCCTGCCAGGTTATTACCTTCGGACTGGAAAACGGTGCCGAATACAGCGCCCGCAACATTCGGTTTGACGAGAATGGATATGGGATTTTTGAATTAGTGCACCAGGGAAAGCCCACGGGAGATACCATCCATCTCAGCGTCCCGGGAGAGCACAATGTATCCAACGCACTTTCGGTCATCGCCCTCTCCAAATATTACGGAATACCCATGGCAAAGATTGTAGAGGGGCTGGGATCCTTCGCAGGAACAGAGCGACGTTTTGAGAAGAAGGGAACTTTCCAGGGCGTCACCGTCATTGACGACTATGCACACCATCCCACGGAAATCCAAGCTACATTGCATGCGGCAGAAAGATATCCCCACAATCATCTATGGTGCGTGTTCCAGCCTCATACATACAGCCGGACAAAGGCTCTCCTGAAAGAATTCGCCCAAGCCCTCTCCCAGGCAGAACACCTTATCCTGACAGACATTTATGCTGCCAGAGAGCAAGATCCGGGAGATATTTCTTCCCGCACGCTGCAAGAAGAAATCAAAAAACTAGGCAAGGAAGCCATCTACTTATCCACATTTGAAGAGATTGAAAAATTTTTATTAAAAAATTGTATCGACGGCGATTTGTTAATAACTATGGGAGCAGGAAATGTGGTAACCATCGGGGAAAACCTGATTTCAAAATAATTATCCACACTATCCACATTATTTGGGGAATACAATTTCCCCAGATAATGTGGATAATTTTTTATTAAAACATCCTGCACACTCTCCATGATATCAAGCATCAAGAAGATTATCCACATTATCCACAAATGAACCCACACACTTTTCCCCAACCTGCCAGGTATTTCCAACAAAAGAAAACTGTGTTACAATACTGTTCACTATTCGCATTGAAAATGCGCTTTGGCTTACTTTGAACGGCGAAGCCGTGAATCGTAACCAAAGACAACCTGTGCAAAGGAGAGACAAACCATGGACCAGATATTGATGTGTTCAAACAAAATACCCGCCGCAACATCGATCCGCAATTCTTTTATCCAAAAATATATGCTGGATGCCAACGGCAGCTATGTAAAGGTATATCTCTATCTCTCCATGTGCATCCAGTCAAACCAGATGGGTTTTTCCATCTCATCCCTGGCAGATCTGATGGAAAACACGGAGAACGACATCATCCGCGCATTACAGCACTGGGAGAAAAAAAACCTTCTTCATATTTCATGGCACGAGAGCAAGAAATATATCGTGGGCATCGAATTTTTAGACCCGGACCAAGAAATATCTCCCTCCCAAGTGCAGGC
>CATKZA010000001.1 GCA_949841235.1 uncultured Clostridiaceae bacterium | reverse complement strand
TGCGCCGTTTCCTGGTGGTATTGATCACGGTGGCATATTGGTTCAATCCGGTGATGTGGCTGTATTATTATCTTTGGAATCGGGACAACGAGATTTGGTGCGATGAAAAAATAGTGAATCAAAAGCCGGAGATGTTTCGGAAAAATTATGCCCAGGGAATTTTAAATTTCCGGAAGCGGCAAAGATATGTGAAGGATGGGGATGGCACATTGCAGGAGAAAAAGTCTCCCAATATTTATTCCTTCCTAACGATCTTTGAGAGGAATCCGGAAGGCCGGGCAAAGAGGATGATGTATCAGAAATGGTATGCAGCCGGCGGCGGCCTGTCTGCGTATGGGTGCATGCTGGCCACTTTCGCCCTGCTCTTTTGTCTGTCCCCGCTGCAGCAGGTATGGACGGATGATGGGAAGAACGGGTCTGGGAAGGGAGAGAAAACGGCAGAAAAATTATTTCAGGACGGAAAGAGTGTAGTGATTGCCAAGGGAAGCACCCAATCTCCCAGCGGGTTAAGCCGAGTGATCCAATTGGAAATGGGGGATGGAAAGAAGGATGGTTCCGAGGGATATGAGGGAAAGTTCTCTCTGGTGATGTACGATGATGCGAAGAATAAAATAGACAGCATGGATATGGATGAAGTGTTCAGCAAGTCAGTGATGAAGAGTTATCATTTTTCTGAGGGGTTGAATCTGGAAATGGGGGACTTCAACGGAGACAGCATTCAGGAGATTGTCCTAGGGCAGCAACAGGCATTGACGGAGGCTGAGTTTGGCAAATTGTTTGAGGGGGAGAAGGATAAGCCGAAAATCCAGGATTCCCAGGTATGTCAGCTCACTCTGATTAATGTGGAGGAAAAGGAGTTGAAAGTGCTTCAGGAGGGAATTGCTTCCGTGTCCCTGAATGAGAATCAGAAGGAGTCCGTGAAATTCGATACAGCAGATGGAGTGGAGGGAGTGTTTGGCATTCCCATGGGAAATAAGGTGCAATATTATCAGTGGAATAAGGATCAGGAGACATATGAGCCAAAGAACTACACGGAGGAGGACGTGGAGAAATTAAAGGAACAGAGCAAGGATGGGGAAGATCATCAGGTTCAGGGAGAGGCGAAGGATCACACGCTGGCGAAGGAGGATGGCACTACGGCGATCATGGTATCCACCAAGCGGGACAGCACTTCCAGCGAGGAAATCCAGTCCGTCACCCTGTCGCCCAGAGGCTCCCAAGTGCAATTCACGGACGTGAAGGGATATTACTGCGACCTTTTGTGGGTGCCTGCCATGGGGGAGAATGCCAACCGCTATGCCCAGCTGATATACAATGGAACCAAGTCCCGCACCTTCGTGGTTTACGATACCCAGCGGAAGACGGTGTATTACAGCCAGGAAGATGGGACGGAGAATTTGGGGAAGCTATTTCAGCAGTTTAAGGAAAATGATATTGCATTTTCGGAGAATAGCGCAGCCATATACAGCTTGAAGGAGAAGAACAACGATACATTGAAAATAGAGTTTTCTGCGGAGGCAGAAGGCGGCGTGACGGTAAAGGGCAGTTATGAGTACAATGTGCTGGAGAAGAAGAGCGCAAACCTGAGCTTTACCAGAGCGGTGAACAGCGGAGAATCTACAGCGGCTCCCACGGCAGAGCCTGAATAGAAAGATATAATAAATTGTAAAAAAAATAAGCCACAAGCGAACAGAGTTCGTTTTGCAGAAATGAGGATTAACATGCAGATTTCAAGTCGCTTTACGCTGGCGATCCATATTTTCGCCTGTATTGATCACTTTGGAAACGAATATAAGATTACCAGTGACTTTCTTGCGGGGAGCACCAATGTGAACCCGGTCATTATCAGGAAAATATTGGGTCAGCTAAAGGGGGTGGGGCTGGTGAAGGTGGCCCGGGGAACCGGGGGCGCCAGTGTGGCAAAGCCCTTGGGCGAAATCACCTTCTTGGATATTTACCGCGCGGTGGAATGCGTGGAGAGGGGAGAATTGTTTCATTTCCACGAAAATCCCAGTTCGGATTGCCCCGTGGGGAGAAATATCCATCATATCTTAGATGAAAAACTTCTCCGGGTGCAGTCCGCCATGGAGCGGGAACTGGCTTCCCTGACGTTAGAGGACTTAAAGAAGGATACGCGGAAATATTTGCAGGGGGAGTAGCATCTGCGTGAATCAGACCAATTTTTTAGGAGGGTGATTGCGATGGAAAAGGGAACGCAAATTAAAATCTTGCTGGAGAAATTGAAGGAAGATTCCATAGAGTATAGAGACCTTCGGGTGGGAAACGATAGGGAAGAACAGAAAAATGCAATTCGCTCCCTGATGAATATACGCATGCCAGGGAATCTTTCAGAAGAACTTTTGCGCATGCAGGATGGGTATCTCCAGGAGGAACTTGCCGCAAAAGGAGTGGTAGATTTATCTGACATACCTACTTTGGGGGAAAAGTATGGTAGCAAAATATCCTGTGGCGATAGGATTTCCATTTGGCAGGGGGATATTACCAGGCTTGGGGTAGGCGCAATCGTGAACGCCGCCAACTCTCAGATGCTGGGGTGCTTCGTGCCTTGCCATAGATGCATTGACAATGCCATCCACAGTGCCGCAGGCATGCAGCTTCGGGAGGAGTGCCACCGAATTATGGAGAGGAGGCGCATGCGCCATGGCGGGCAGTATCAGGAACCCACAGGCACTGCCACCTTGACGAAAGCCTACAATTTGCCCTGCGATTACGTAATTCACACGGTCGGCCCGATTGTATACGGAAGGCTCAATGATGGGCTTCGAGAAGATTTGCGGCATTGCTATGAGAATGTTTTGAAATGCTGTGTGGAAAATGGCATCAGGTCAGTGGCGTTCTGCTGCATCTCTACCGGGGAATTTCATTTTCCGGGGGAGGAGGCGGCAAACATAGCAGTGGAGGCAGTGGTAAAATTTCTGGAGATGCATGGTAATGTGATAGACCGGGCCATTTTCAATGTCTTTAAAGATAGCGACCGGGAGATTTATGAAAAAGTGATGCTGCATAAAAGTTCAGACAGATAAACCATATAAGGTTTATCTGTCTGGCTTAGTGTATAGACCGAGTTTACCTTCTTCTCCATATATACTTTGTTTTTCCGGTTTTTCCATTATCAAGCATTACCACATTATCCTCTGCTGACTCATAATCTATGCTAGTGTACTCAATCAGCTTGTCACCGGATTTTTCAAATTTGGATTGAAAATTGCCCGTCACGCATTTTCCCGAGGAAGAAACTTTTCCCAAAAAATTCTTCAGCTTTCCCTTGACTGACAACTTCCCAAAGCCATCCCTTTCAATATAATTCCCCTGATGATCGATGGTCAGAGTATCTCTTTCTGCCTTGGTGACATCATACTGGTCCGTCTCCTTATTATAATGGCTCCATTCTCCCCTTGGTAATATTGCTTTTCCGTAGTTTCCGTCCTCGTCACTAATATAAAACTTCTCCAATTCCCATTCCCCGGCATATGTGCGATAGCCAAGGCCAAAGGCCATATACAGTGCCAAGGCAGTGATAGCGACAACCAGAATAGCCACGCCAGATAATATAGCAAGCTTTCTTTTTTTGCTCATCAATTCCCTCCTAATTTGCTATGTTGAAGAACTCCATATTGGTCAACCATCACTTCATTAATGGATATAACCCTCAATTCGACTTTTGCAAATAATTTGCAATTCTGTGCATAGTTACCATTCCAAGTCGATGTGGTTCCTACGCTTATGCCAGCAACTTCTCCCGATATCGAAACATTTTTACTAACATTGCACGATATTTTAAAATCTGCCATCACCGACAATGTCTGTCCGGGTTTCTTGCAATATGAGGATGAAGTCAGTTTTGCTTTCCCATTTTCAGTAACTTTTAAGGGACTAGAAGCACTATAATCCCAAACTCTTGCTTCCCGAAACTTAATTCCCGCATCGGTCACCGTATAATGGTTCGTTACAGAAATATGCCCTTTTACCGTTTTTCCAACACCTATTTGGCATTTTGTTGTATACCTCCTTGCTCCTTTTTTCTTCATAATGCCTTTATCATTATACCACTTTTGGGTTACAATGCTGCAAGGCGAGAAAAAGTCATTGCCCTCTTTTTCATAAGTATTATCTTGTGCGTCTTCGCCTGATAAAATAATCATGGCACCGGAATCAAGATAGTAAATATCTTTCATGCATTCTGTTCCATCTTTTGCAGTGTAATTTAAAGACTCATCGGGTTTTTTATCGCCAATTTCATCCATTGCCTGCACGGCATCGGCACTCTGTTCGCATATTTCATCTGCAATGACATCCGGTGCAGTATTTTCATACAGATGGGTAAGGTTTTTTTCATAACTTTCTGAGGAAATATCGATTTCCTCTAACCGCTCCTTGAACTCCTCTTTAGAATCAACAGTATAATGCTTATCGGAAGCATTAGGGGATTTCAGCGCATCTTTGATTATATTGTCAACTTTCTTTATGCTTTTTTCGGTGTTTTCCTCAATAACCTCTGCCTCTTTCTGTTCTGCTGATGTTGCATCAGCAAATTTGCTCTGGCTTATAGCCCCTATACAAGACAAAAGTACTGCAAAACTAAATATTAACTTTTTCATATCTGATTCCATCCTTTCTTTTTCTTGATACAATATAAATGCATAGAAATATATCTGCAATAATACACACTGCACAGAATATGTTTTTGTAATCACTTACAGACAAGACCGCAATAATATTATACGAACTATGCATGATTATTGTGATTACAATATTCTTCGTACACTCGTAAACGATTGCAAGCATCATTCCCAACATAAAAGGAACAAGTACAATTTTAAGTATCTGCATATAATCAAGAGACTGCATATAAAATAACTGTTCCAACAGATGCATTAACGCAAAATATAAACTTGATATTATCACATTTACCCAAATATTATGATCTGTTCTGTTTAATACATTTGATACGCACTTTCTAAATACCAATTCTTCGCAAAGCCCAATCAGAAATATTTGGGAAAATATGGCTCCAATTATTTCGGTTGGGTATAAATAATATATTTTATTGACAAAAAATATCGTGATGCTTACCAATAGTGCATAAAACAAGATCAAGCATATCACAAATTTGCTATGAGAAAATAAAACATTCTTTGTGTTTTCATCATTGCGCATATACTTTTTCAGTAATAAAAATATCATAATGAAATGAAGCAGATATATTACATTTACTTCTGAGACAAAGCACTCCCTGAATATATTGAACTTTTCTAACTGCTGGAAAATATCCGCATAGAAAGAATAGCCTAATCTAAATATCCAGTCTGCTAAAAACCATATGAAAGCAACGAATAACATCCAAATTACTACATAAAAATTATTAATTCTCACACTCATATGAAATTGCACCCTTCCCAAATGTCCGCATTTTAAAATGTTGAAGCAGAGCATGAATATACTCTGCCTAGGTACGTATTTTCACCTCCCTATTATTTATAATGAATAGGAAATACACAACATGCAAAATATTTTATGTTTTTCAATCCTATCCATTTTATTCCATGGCCATGTTTCTTTAAAACATATAACATAGTTATATATAAAATGCAATAGAATTTCTTTAAAACGGCACGAACGACAAAGAAAACGGCATGAACGACATGGCGCTTAGAACATAAGCAGAAATTGCATTTGGAGAAAGTGAATCTGCAAGCTTGATAATGCGAGTATGCCTGCTGTGATATGCCAATGCGGGATGCGACAAGTATGAGAGGACAAGGGCTAGAAACATATAAAAGGGCGGCATCGTAACCGATGCCGCCCATCGAGGTCGCTGTCTCGCCCCGCTTTGGCGCAGAATTTACTTTGCGGCCAGTTCCGCCGGAGGGCGGGACAAGATGCTTCGCACTGGCAATATGCTGATGGCCAGGTTCAGCAGGTACATGGCTATCAGCAGCAGCAGAACGCACCACCAGGGGAAGATCATGCCCAGTTCCAGAGAAGGAATGGAGCCGATGAACCGAATCACGCCGCTGGTAATCAGCACGGCGGGAAGCACCGTGTAGGAGGTGATGAGGAACATTTCCAGCAGATATGCCTGAATGATGCTGGTTTTCTCAATGCCTATCAGGCGGTATACCGTCAGTTCCTCGGTGCGGGCAGACACGTTTGACTTTATCATGAAATAGATGATAAACAGGGAGATGATTACCGCCGCCAGTGCTATCAAGTTCCGGGAGGATACGGAGTCCTCTCGATTTTTCTCGAATTTTGCCTGTTGCCCCTGATTTGGGTTAACCATGGTAATAACAATACCGTTCTTGTAATCATTGGCAAATTGGCGAAGCTCCTTGATGGCCTTGTCCGGATTCTTCGTATATACTTGGAATCGGCTGGTGTTAATGATATAGTCGTTGCGTATGGTCAGGCAGTCCAAATCGCTCAGTACGTATTTTACGCCAAAGTCATCAGGGAAGTTTCCCATGATTTCATATTCCCTTCCGTTTGCCATGCGGAAAGAACTGGTCTTTCGCGTATCGTAATCCTCGTACTGGGTCTGCGCCATCAGAAGTTCTCCCGTTTTAAGGTTCAGGTCATCGTATTTCCCCGGATATTTTTTCTGCAGCTGGCTAACGCTGGCAATGGAATATCCATCGATGGTCATCCCCATTGCCTTGTTCTGGGAGATATAGATGCTCGGCTCATTGGTGTTGCTGATTCCCACAATTTCCAGACGGTCAGAAGTGATGGTGTTGATTAGCTTTGCATGGAGGAAATCTTCGGTCTTGGAAAATATGGTCTGGAATGGGTTCTCCTGATCCATGAAGCGGTCAATGAGCCACTGATCCACCACGATTTCTGAGATATCTTCCGGCATTCTTCCATAAACCAGATCCTTCTCTGAAAGATGCTTGATGTCTACATAGGACCTGTCTTTAAAATCCACTTCCAAGGAATTGAGCTGGTTGAATCCATCATAGTGCAGGAGAAGTTTCCCCTCCCCGGATTTGAAAACATCAGAATATTTTCCGGAGATGAAATATTTTTCAAAAAATCCCCGCACGGAGCGGTAATAATCAGGATTTTCCATCTCATATTCCGGCTCCATGCTGATATTAATATAATGGGAATCGCTTTTCAGCACGGAGCGTTCGTTATAAAAGAAGTTGTTGGTAAAGTTGGCCAGGCTGACGGTCATCATAATGCCGGTGAGGAGCAGGATTCCCATGATAAATGCCTGCTTCTTCCCCATGAGGCCGATATTCTCGATGGCCAATTTCCAGATTTCCCGAAAGCCAAGTTTTGCGGAAGTGTGGTTTTTCAGGCGGGGCAGGGAAAATTCAAAATTCTCCACCTCTGTCATTTCCACATTAGGGCGGTGGGTATCCAGCATTTCGCATCCGGCCTCCGTGCCCGCCAGGATCAAATCGCAGTCTGTCAGGTTTTGGATGTAGAGCTTTCCGTGCTTCCATGCCAGATTTAACCGGATGGGCATATTGCCTTTCGATTTTTTGGGGCTTTCATATAGGCGAATGAATGCGCCGTCCTCGGAACCATCCTCAGAAAAAAGCTGCTCCTCCTTCATATCCTTTAGGTAGATATTGCCATCATCCATCCGCTCGTAAGCGTCTTCGTTTTCATTCATGTAGTCCTTGGTGATTTTTCCATCCCGAATCTCGATAATGCGGTCTGCAAAGAAATTGGCAATTCGTCGCTCGTGGGATACCAGAATCACCAGGCATTCTTTTGCAATATTTTTCAGAATGCTCATGGTGCGCAGGGTATTTTCCTCGTCCAGATTGCCCGTGGGCTCATCCGCCAAAATGATTTTTGGCGATTTTACCAGAGCCCTGGCAATGGACACCCTCTGCTGTTGTCCGCCGGATAGCTGGGATACCAGTTTTTTCTTATATCTGCTGATATCCAGCTTCTCCAGTACATACTCAACCCTCTCCTCTTTTTCCTCTTCCGGAATATCAAAAGTATTTAATGCTAATTTAACGTTGTATGCCACGGTGTAATCTTGCAGCAGGTAATAATTCTGAAAGATATATCCAAAACTATCATTGCGGATATTCTCTATGGCTTTAGGCTGGTACTTCTTCACCTTCGTTCCGTTGTAGTCCAATTCCCCCGAATGGAAGGTATCCAGTCCGCCTATCGTATTCAGAAGCGTGGTTTTTCCGGAACCGCTCTCCCCCAAAATGCACACCAGGCCCGTATCCGGAAATTCTAATTGAATGTCGTTCAGCACATGCAGTTCGCTTTTGCGTCCCTTATTAAAATATTTATTTAATTTGGATACTTTTATCAATTCCCTCGCTCCTTTCTTGCCAGCAGGCGGTTGAATGACCTTACCGTCATCAATTCCAGAATGATGTTGTAGGCGATATAGGTGGCGGAAGCCGCCAGTCCGTAGTATATCATCATGGCGGTGATGTAGGGTATGCCGGCCATATTCAGAATAACCATTATGACGGCTACCGCAATGACTGCCTCGATGCAGTATCGGGTCATTTCATAAACGCTGATTTTACGAATGATTGACAGCTGCATTCCCATGGATTTCAGCACATAAAAATCCTTGATGCGAATTTTCATAATGGAGCGCAATATAAGGATTTCCACGGCAATGAGAACGATCAGAATGCCCATGGCGATACAGATGAATGTCAGTCTGTCCATGACTTTTTCCTCGTTGTAATTGACGGAGCCAACCCGGTAGGTACTAAGCCCTTCGTATCCCAATTTGCTCAAAGCCTTAAGAACCTTGTCTGTCTTGGTATAGTTCTTGATATACACCGAGGCTTGGGATGAGTGGCGGGGATAAAAGCGGTTGAAGAGTTCCTCGCTTACCTCGATGAAATGGCTGCTATGGCTGTTAAAGTTCTTCTCCGTCTCAGCATCACTTTCTCCAATTCCCAAGATGGCAATATCCAAGAATTTATTGTCAATTTCGGCAAGTTCTTTTGGAATGGAATCCTTTGACCTGTTAATGCCTACGGATATTCGATCCGAACGAGTCAGGAGTTTCTATACCGGCCCCTGGATTAAATTTCCCATGGCATCAAAGGAACTTAGATTGGGAATATGGTTTCGCGAAACCCGTCCATAGATCGTATCGGATTCCTCGTCCTCTGCCTTTTCTGCAAGGTCATCTGCAATGGATAGAATGAACTGATCCGACCCATGATAGGCATTGGCATGCTGATCAAAATAATAATCCAGCGTCATCTCGTCTCCATCTGCGGAGGCGGTGAGCATGCGGCAGAAGTCCGGATAAAAATATATTTGCTCGGTTTCCTTTTTCAGAAAGCCGACGATCTCCATATTTCCCAGATAGTATTCTCCCTCCCAGATATTGTCCGCCGTAAAGTAAATCTTTTTCATATCGCCGATTTTAACGCCCTTCGCGGGATACAGGACGATTTCATTCCTCTTTTCCGGCAATCGCCCTTCGGATAGGTCAGATTTGTCGATGCAGGTAGTGGAGCGCATGAATTTATCCTTTTTCTTAAAGTCAGGCACATCCTTGGAAGCCAGGCTGCTCATGGGATTATCGCCAATCCATGAACTGTCGTCCTCCATCATGAATTGATTCTCCGTCCCCTGTATGGTGCCGTGGTGGTATACGTAATCCTTTCCCTCTTCCACATAGTAGTTCACATCCCCGGCGTAATCCTGGGAATCAACCTGAACCACATGCCTGACAGATTTCATATTGTCAATATCCTGATCTGTCAGTTCCTTTCCATCCTTTCGACGGACAGAAAAGCGGCTGTCGTTTTTCTGGGCGTAAATGGTTTCGTCATAATTTTTCGTGTAGGTATCATCGGCACATTTATATAATTGACCTATAAATATAAAGGAAACAATGGCTGTAAATAGGAAAAATGTACGGAAAAGCAGGGAGCGTCCAATCTGGGTGCGGATGTTCATCCTGGCAAAATCCCAGGCGACGGTTCTCTGATGCTTCTTCCAGATTTTGCTGTCCTTGGGGGCAGTGGCTATGGCAGTGGAATGCCCCTCCTGGACATCTGTTTCTTCGCCGGAATTTCCGTTCATATTGACCGCATCTGCATGGGTCGGGTCATCGAAATTCTTTTCCTCATTTACCTTGACATCCACTACCACCTCGCCGTCGTGGAGGCGAACTTTTCTGGTCACATAAGGCTCGGCCTGCTCGTAATTGTGGGTAACCATGAGAATTAGCCGATTCTTTGACAGTTCTTTTAGGAGGGCGATGATTTGCTCCCCTGTCTCGCTGTCCAAGTTGCCGGTGGGTTCATCCGCCACAATGATTTTTGTCTCTTTCGCCAAGGCTCTGGCAATGGATAGCCGTTGCTTCTGGCCGCTGGAAAGTTCAGAGGAGCGCTGGTTTTCCAGCCCTTTCAGCCCCACTTTTTCCAGGTATGCCAAAGCGCGCTTCGTGGCGGTTTCCTTTTCCTCTCCCATAATCAGCAATGCGCTGGTTACATTGTCCAGAGCGGAGTAATGCCCGATCAGGTTGTAGTCCTGAAATACGAATCCGATCTGCTCCCTGCGGAAATCCTCCCAGTCTGCGGCATCGAATTGAAAGGTGGGTTCCCCGTTAAAAAGCAATTCGCCGTCATCGAAGGTATCCATTCCGCTAATGATATTCAGAAGCGTTGATTTTCCGCTGCCGCTCTCCCCGGTAATGGCTACAAATTCTCCCACGTCAAATTCTAAATTGATTTTCCGAAGGGCTTGGGTGACAGAGGTTTCGGAATAATAATATTTTCCTACATTTTGTAAAAGAATCATAACTCCCTCCCATGATAATAGATCATTTGCTGTATTATTTCATGATGTTGCTATTCACGGTTTCATTGTTCGTAGTAACCATATAGTAGCATCATGATAACAATGTATCATATTTATGGTAATTTTCAATCCCCAAATATTTGACACATAATGCATGAAAAATTAGCAGAAATGTGGTAAACTAACCGTATATAATGATAGCCCATTGACGCAAGACTTAAGAATACAAGCAAAAAAGCTATTATGAGAGGAAACGAACCATGAATGAATATAAAATAATGATTGTCGATGACGAGCCGGATATCTTGGAGTTGCTTGAAAAATCTCTTTCTATTGAAGGCTTCCGCAATATTATAAAAATAGACGACGGGCTTGCTGCGGTAAGTTCCTGTCGAAAAGTACAACCCGACGTGATGATCCTGGACGTTATGTTGCCGGGGCTTGACGGTTACGAGGTCTGCAAGCGAATTAGAGAATTTTCCCATTGTCCGATTCTGTTCCTTTCCTCAAAAAATGATGAATTGGATAAAATACTTGGATTGGCTGTTGGTGGGGACGATTATGTAACAAAGCCATTTAGCCCGAAAGAGGTAGCTTTTCGTGTAAAAGCGCAGTTGCGCCGGACAGAGTATAAGCAACGTCCGCTAAAAGAGCAGTCCATAAAGATAGGAGCATTGCGCATTGACCCGGAGGGCTGCCGAGTAATGAAAGATGAAAAGGACATTGAACTGACAGCCCGTGAGTTTGAAATCCTGCAATATATGGCGCAGAATATCGGACGAGTGATAAGCCGTGAAAGATTGTATGAAACAATATGGGGCGAGGACAGTTACGGGTGTGACAATACAATCATGGTGCATATCCGGCACTTACGAGAAAAAATTGAAAGCAATCCCGCTTCCCCGGAATACCTTATCACAATGAAAGGCTTGGGCTACAAGTTGGTAAATCCTTATGAAGAATAAGTTGAAACGCAACCCTTTTATGTATACAGCGGTTATATTAGCCGCCCTTTTTATCATACTGATTGTTTCTGCATTCAGTTTGTTTTACCATGTCTTTGCTATCCCAGAGCCGGAGGGATTAAGCCTTGCTTCCTGGCCGGATCGATTTACCGATGATTTTTCCTTTTGGATAGAGGAAAAAGACGGGAGTATCGGCGTGAAGCAAACCGGTTTGAAACGTTTGGACGAATACGGCTTGTGGGTACAGATCATTGATGAAAACGGGCAAGAGATATTTTCGCACAATAAGCCTGCCTGCTATCCGAAAAGTTACAGCATGGCAGAACTTGTTGCTTTTTCTGAAAGTAGATATGAAAACGGACATACGGTTTTCATCAGCGACGTTACTTTTTCGAACAGGACGTTTAACTATATTGTGGGCTTTCCTTATGCCATAGGAAAAACGATGCTATACTACAACGGTGAAAATGTAGCGCGGCTTTCGCCGTTTATAAAAAGCATGGTATTCTTTTCCGCTTGCGTCGTTGTTCTTGCTGTTTTTGTTTATGCGTTTTGGCTCTCTCGGAAGCTGTCAACTATTATTGGAGGTATCAGAGATATCACGGAAAACAGCTACAAGCCTATGAGAGAAACAAGCATATTCAGCGAGGTTTACAGCTCACTTAACAAAATGGATATGGAAATCCGGCGCAGCGAAAAGATACAGCAGGAAACCGACTGTACCCGCAAAGAATGGATCGCCAATATCACCCATGACTTGAAAACGCCTCTTTCCCCGGTAAAGGGATATGCGGAGCTTCTTTCAGACGAAAGCAGCCTTGACTTACAGACCGTACATGATTACGGGGAAATTATCTTGAAGAATGTAAACCACATAGAAAAGCTGATAAACGACTTGAAACTGACCTATCAGCTTGAAGCCGGAGCAATTCCCTATACTCCGCAGGAAGTACGAATTGTACGCTTCCTAAAAGAATTGGTGATTGATATTGTAAACGACCCGGCTTTTGAAAAGCGAACGATAGAGTTTGAAAGTGAACTGCCGGAACTGATGATCGCGGTTGATCCCGACCTTTTGCGCCGTGCTGTCGGGAATATCGTGATCAATGCCCTTGTGCATAATCCCCTTGAAACCAAAGTAAAGATAACGGTCGCCAAATCTCCAAACAGCAGTCTGTCTATTTCCATTTACGATAATGGCAATGGTATGAGCGAAGCAGAACTATCCGGCTTGTGGAGCCGCTATTACAGAGGGACGAATACCAAAGAACAATCAGCGGGCAGCGGGCTTGGACTTGCCATTGCAAAACAAATTATCACGCTTCACAACGGCGATATTTCCGTTAAGAGCAGCCCCGGAGTTGGAACAGAGTTTATCATTCTGCTTCCTTTTGGAGCAGACGCAAATTAAGGTTAAGTTAAGATGCGCAAAAGCAGCACATAAGGTAGGTAGTCTATACTATGAAGCATAGGCTACCTACCTTTTTTGTATGCCTATAAAAAATAGGAGGTTTTCATATATGGAATTACAATTACAGCATTTAAGCAAGCACTACGGAACAAAATGCGCTGTTGATAATGTCAGCACCACCCTTACACCGGGAGTGTATGGTCTGCTTGGCGCAAACGGCGCAGGCAAAACGACTTTGATGCGTATGATCTGCGGCGTTCTAAAGCCTACTTCCGGCAGGATTTGTCTGAACAGAAAGCCGATTGAGGGATTGGGGGAAAGTTACTACGTCCACTTAGGCTATATGCCGCAGGACTTCGGCTTTTACCCGGACTTTACAGCCCGTGAGTTTATGCTCTATATGGCGGCGGTAAAGGGGCTGGATAAGAAAGAAGCAACGACACGGACAGGGGAATTGTTGAAATTAGTTAATCTGCATGAGGTGGCAGACAAAAAAATCAAGTCCTTTTCCGGTGGCATGAAGCAGCGTTTAGGTATCGCGCAGGCGGAACTTAATGCCCCGGACATTCTCATATTAGACGAGCCCACCGCCGGGCTTGACCCAAAAGAACGTGTCCGATTCCGCAATCTTATATCTGACTTTGCAAAGGATAAAATCGTCATTCTGTCAACGCATATCGTGTCTGACGTTTCCTATATCGCAGATACTATTCTGATGATGAAAGACGGGACATTTTTACTGCAAGAGCCTATGTCTACTGTCACGGACGGTATCAATGGCAAGGTATGGGAGCTTTTGGTGAATGAACGGGAAGCCGCAGAATACAGCAACCGTTTCTCCGTTGTCAATCTACACCGCGAAAACGGCAAGGTGCGCTTGCGTATGATACAAGACACATCCCCGGCAGCGGACGCTATCACTGTTCCGCCGAGCCTGGAGGATTTGTTTTTATACCACTTTGGAGAAGAATCCAGCGCAGAAAGGAGCGAATAAAACAATGCTGATAAAATATGAATTTCTGAAAATCCTGCGAAAGAAGTCAACACGAATTGTTATGACGGTAAGTTTGCTTGTGACGGCGTTTCTGTTCGGTCTGCCTGTCATGCAGTTCCAGACTTATAGCCAAGAGGGCGTAATCAAGGGTTTGGAGGGCATTGCCTACGAAAAGGAACAGGCTGCGGACTATTCCGTTCCTCTGACAAATGCGTACATCACAGAAACGATTGGGGAGGTGCAGAAGCTTTTTGAAAATCCCGATAATGTTGGATATGACGGTAACGAAAAGTTTTTGATAGACAATGCATATTGGGACGGTATCGCTCCTCGTGAAAATCTACTGAACATCATTGCAGAGAACTATGCCGACCCAAACGAGAGTGTGGGCTATAACGCATTGCCAGATTTGGACATTTCCGAAGGAACGGACTTTTACGGGGCAAGACAGAAAAAAATCGAAAAGCTGTTAAATGCATCCTCCCGCAAATTGTCCGAGGAACAAAAAGCCTATTGGCGGGATAGGAACGGCAAGGTTGACGAGCCTTTTACCAACGGCTATTACGAGGGGTGGAAAATCATCATAAGCAGCTTTGAACTATTGATGTTCGCGCTTCTGGCTGTCTGTATCGTAATTGCCCCTGTTTTTTCCGGCGAGTATCAAGCCGGAACAGATGCGGTGATATTATCCGCAAAATATGGAAAAACAAAGCTGACAACGGCTAAAATCATTGCGTCCTATCTGTTCGGGGCACTTGCCTTAACGCTCCATGTAGTCGTTGCTCTTGGACTGCCCCTTGCAGCCTTTGGTTTTGACGGGTGGGATTTACCGCTGCAAATCGCAGGTACGACAATACCGTACCCGTTTACATTCCTGCAATCAGTCCTTGTCAACCTGGGCGTGGTTTACCTTGTATTATTCGCCATGATCGGCTTGACGCTCCTGCTGTCGGCAAAGATGAAAAGCCCATACTTTGTGCTTATCGTGCTTGTGCCTGTCCTTTTCATTTCGATGTTCCTTTCACCGAACGGAACAACGGGCGCATACAATTTGACCCTGTTTCTGCTTCCGTACCGTTCTACGATGCCGGAAATCGGAAAATATATCTCCTATCAGTTTGGTGGGCTTGTCTTGGACGCATTTACCATGAGGGCTGTTCTATATGCGGTACTTACTGCGGTTATGCTTCCCCTTGCAAGGCTTGGATTTAAGAAACATCAAGTGGTATAAGGAGGGAACTAATTCTATATTTTATCAAAACACCGATGCGGTTTTATTTCTGCATGGGTGTTTTTTTTGACAGTTAATTTAATCATACAAAACCTGCTGAAGAAAGCATATGTGACGGTTAAAGAACGGAAGGAAAATAAGCGGGAGAAACTGGTAACGATGACGGATGCAGGAAGGGCTAAAAGACATTGAGCCGGGCGTTCCGGGCATAGAGGAAAGTATGGAAACACTGATAAAACTGTCTGAACTGGTGGGAAAACAGCGTGTTGCATGGCGGTATGACCCTGTTCTGCTGACAAAGGAATATAGTGGCGGATTACAGGCGAAAAAATAAAGTGACAGGCGGTGTAGATGGTGGTATAATATTCTGCGAACCGGGACAAATGGGGGCAGGAGATGGTCTGTTCCTTACTTAGTCTATACCACACTTTTGATAATAATGCAAGAAATTTGAAAGAATGCTTTTAGTGATATAATGGTGGTATCATGATGTAAATGTGATAATATTTATCATGCAAGTTGCTCTGCAACTTGGCTGTGTCAAAACCATGACAATATTGCGGCAGTTGCAAAGCAGTCCATGGCATGCTGTACGGGAAAGGAATGGCGTTATGAGAAAGAAAGAACGGGCATTGGCGGTGATAGAGCGTCTGGCGGAGGAGTATCCGAATGCGGATTGCACGCTGGATTATCACGATGCATGGAAATTGCTGATTAGCGTGCGTTTGGCGGCTCAGTGTACGGACGAGCGGGTAAATAAGATCGTTCCCCATCTGTATGAGAAGTTTCCTGATATCCAATCTCTTGCCGCAGCTCCCGTGGATGAGATTGAGGAGATTGTGAGGCCTTGCGGGCTGGGGAAGAGCAAGGCCAGGGATATCAGCGCCTGCATGAAGATGCTTCTCCTGGAATACCAGGGGGAAGTGCCGGATACGATGGAAGAGTTATTAAAATTGCCGGGAGTGGGGAGGAAGAGTGCCAATCTGATTCTGGGGGATGTGTTTGGAAAGCCGGCCATCGTGACGGATACCCACTGTATTCGGCTAGCGAATCGCATTGGTCTGGTGGATGGGATCAAGGAGCCGAAAAAGGTGGAGATGGCACTGTGGAAGATCATCCCCCCCGAGGAGGGGAATACTCTGTGCCACAGGCTGGTTCACCATGGCAGGGATGTCTGCACGGCCAGGACTACGCCCTACTGTGAGAGGTGCTGTCTGGCGGATGTGTGCAAAAAGGCTGGAATCGGTAGGAAATCTTAATGCTCATTAACATATATTATATAACGATGGGAGGAAAACATAATGAATGAGTCTGCGAAAAAGATGTCAGATGTAGCACTGGCAAACCGCACATTATTTGGATGCTATTTAATCATTAGCGTTGTCCTGGACTTGGCGTACCTGGTGGAAGTGGTGAAGGGTTCCAGAGATTTGGGGTATTATGCAGTATTTTTGGCGATAAGCCTGATTCCGCTGCTCCTTTCTTTTCTGTTGTATCAGAAGAACAGGGACAGTGACAAGCTGAGGCTGCTGATTTCCGTTGGATTTGCGGTACTGTATACATTTGTTCTATTTACCACGGTATCTGTGCTGGCATTCACATATGCCCTGCCTATGCTGATTGCCATCACAGCGTATTCCGACCGTGGATTTGTAATTCGCATCAGCATGGGAGTTCTTGCCGTGAACATATTAGACATTGTGTATAAGATCATGAACATGCCGGAGGAACTCCCGGATAGCGCAACGCTGGAAATCAGGGTTGCCGTGCTGATTGTCTGTGCGGCATTTCTGGTGATGGTTACCAAGACATTGAATACAGTGAGCCAGAAGAAGATTGACGAGGCGGATACGGCAAAGGAGAAGTCGGATGTATTATTAGAGAAGACAGTATCCGTATCTGACAATATGGCGGAATTAATCAAGACAGTATCCGGGAAAATGCAATTTCTTCACGAGTCTTTGGGGAAGACCATGGTTGCCATGCAGGAGGTGACTCAGGGGACTTCCGATTCCGTGGACGCAGTGCAGAATCAGCTGGAGAAGACGGAAGTCATACAGCAGCATATTGGCCGCGTGGAGGGGATTTCTAGAACGATTACGGATGAGATGCATGTGGCAGACCAAGAGATTGCGGCGGGACATGATAATCTGCATAATCTCATGGAACAGGTGGAGCAGACGAATGTGGCGGGCAGCAAGGCCACGGAGGAATTGAGGAAGCTGAGTGAATATGCAGAGAAAATGGGGACCATTATCAGCGTCATAGAGGGCGTTACCACTCAGACCAGCCTGCTTTCTCTGAATGCCAGCATCGAGGCGGCAAGGGCAGGGGAGGCAGGAAAAGGCTTTGCGGTGGTTGCCGGGGAGATTTCTTCTCTGGCAGGGCAGACCAGCGAGGCTACCACGGAGATTACTTCCATTATTCACAATATAGCCCAAGAGGTTCAGGAGGTAGTTGACGCAATCAACAATCTTGTGGAATACAATCACGTACAGGGCAAGAAGGCATCCCGGACTGCGGAGAGTTTCCAGAGCGTGGAGCGGGTTTCCGACAATATTCAGGTACAGGCTCAGAATCTTGCTATCGCAGTGGGAGAGCTGGCAGGGGCAAATGCAGGAATCATTGAAAATATCCAGACGGTATCTGCCATCACCGAGGAGGTCACGGCACACTCCAGCGAGACTTTCGCAAGCAGCGAGCAGAATGACAAGACTGCTTCGGAAGTGATGGATATGGTGACAGAACTCCATGATTTGGCACAGCAGTTAGAAGAATAGGATTATTATGGGCGGCGAAGCCGTGAATAGTAACAGAATAGGGGGAAGATGATGACAAAGCGGGAGAAGGCAATGGCGCATTTCCGAGAGGGATATAATTGCTCCCAGTCAGTGTTTCTTGCCTATGCGGAGGACTATGGCATTGCGCCGGAGATGGCCTGCCGGATTGCGGCTTCCTTCGGGGCGGGCATGGGAAGGATGCGGGAAGTTTGCGGCGCATTTTCCGGAATGCTTCTGGTGGCCGGGCTGGAGACAGGAGCCACCCAGGGGAAGGATGCTGCGGGAAAGAAAGCAAATTACGACGTGGTGCAGATGCTTGCCAGGCGTTACCGGGAGCAGAATGGCGGGGACAGCATTTACTGCAAGGAATTGCTGGGGCTTGTTCCCAGAAAGGGACAGGAAGCTGCCCAAGGATCGGAGCCGGATTTGAAGACGGCGGAGTTTACGGATACCACGCCGGAGGCCAGAACGGAGAATTATTACAGAAAAAGGCCCTGCCCGGAACTGATTGGCTTGGCCTGTGATATCTTAGATGAATTTCTGAAGGAACAGAGAGAGTAAAAAGGGGAACGCTAGTGCGTTCCCCTTTTCTATTCTCTCCATTTTTTGCGATATTCTGTGGGAGTGATGCCCTCTACTTTCTTAAAGGTCTTTAAAAAGTGATTGCTGTCGTTCACGCCGCAGGAAGCGGCAACTTCGCTGGTACTCATATCGGAAAAGCGCAGCAATTCTTTGGCCCGGGTGATGCGCAGCTTGGTCAGGTAGGAAGAAATGCCCTCCCCATATCTCTGCTTAAATTCCCTGCTGAGATAGTATTTGCTCATATAGAACTGCTTGGATAACTTTTCCAGGGAACAGGGCTGCATGTAATTCTTTTCCAGATATGCCTGAATCTCGCCTAATTTTTGATCCGTGGTGATATGCTGAAAGGATTTTTTCCGCTGTTTCTGGCAGGTAATCAGTTCTGTCAATAATGTGGTAATCAGAAGGTGATTCCTCAACTCGTAATATAGCGGCTTTGCCTGGGTGTTTTGGAATATTTCCCTCAAGGCATCCATAGTGTTTATGGGATTTTCCGGATAAAAAATATTCTCGCATCGCTGAGTGAAATATTCATAAAACTTATCCGCAGGCTTTCCGTTAAAATGCACCCAAATCAATTCCCATGGGTTTCCCTCCAAGGCCTCGTGGGCATAGGATTGCTGGCAGTTTATGTAAAAGCAGGCACCGGCATACACTTTGACTCGCCTGTTTCGGTAAGTAAAGAATCCCTCTCCCGACAGCACGTAAATGATGAGGTAGGAGTCCATTTTTTCCCGATGGCTGGCACTGGGCTTCCTATTTTTTAATAGCCCGGTTTCCTGTACATATAAAAAATCTTCTTTGATATCAGCACCAGGGGTGTCAATGAACCGCTGAGCGGAAATGACATCATTTTTTTGTTCAAACATGGATCTAGTCATCACTCCTCCTCTGGGAATGGCGTTAACTGCTATTTTCAGCGCATCACTATCAAAAGATATTATTTTGCAGTATAAATGACTGCTTCGTCCTTGGTACCGATGCGGATTTTACAGGACTTTAAATCCTTTGCCACCTTCTTGGGGACATCGAATGCTACGATGCCGCTCTTCTTGGAAAGAGGATCAATGCTTTTTGCCGCAATATCCTTATCGTAGCCTGTGATGGAGGAAGGCTGGTATTCAAAATTGTCCTTGTAAATAAGCTTTGCCGTGATCATGGTATTTTCCATTCCCACACGAGGCAGGAAGGTTGCTTCTTTCTTTCCGTTGTTTGTCACGCTGACGGTGGCAAGTACGAGAAGGTTTCCGTCAGATGCTTTTGCTTCCATATATTTGCTCGTCTTGATGGTTTTCTTGGTAGCCAGTTTTTTCACTGTGAATGTCCAGTCGCCTACTTTTCCAGCCTTATTCATGGCGAGGGTGGTCTCCTTAGGCGCCGGCGTGGCCGTGGGGGCGTTGGGCGTGGAAGTGGCATCAGACTGTTCTGAAATTTCCTTTGCCGTATCTGCCAGTTTCTTTACGGCAGAACCGCCGCAGCCTGTAAGGGTTCCCACTGACAGGGCTGTACACAGAGTAATTGCAAGTAATTTTTTCTTCATTTTCTTTCTCCTCATTTCTATGCGTTGTTTACATCATAATGATACCATTTGCGGTTATATCGCAAATATCGCACACATTCTAACAAATTTGTAGGAAATTGTCAATCGTGGAAGTATCCTTGGTACTTCACCTGACAGGATCCCTTTGGGAAAAGATGATGGTACAAGTCAATCATGTAATCGTCGGTCATGGCGGCGATAAAGTCCACCACCATGTCATCCGGCGGCGTGTCCCGGTAATCGGGGCAGTCTTTTCCCTTTCTGGCATATTTGGTAATATTTTCTATGTATGCGATGTGATGCTTGTAAAAGATGCTGTGTTCATCCATGCTTCTCGCATCTTTCAGAAGATGAACGTAAATTTCTTCCATCATGGGATTCAGGGTGTCCTGGTAAATGCGGTCAGTTTTTTCATCTCGATAAATCCAGTCGCTATTCTCCCTCTTTGCCTTGGAAAATTCTTCAAAATAGTCTTCATCCATTCTCAGATAATCCTTGCCATAACTGTTTTCGATAATATTTACAATCATATTATTGATAATTTCGGCGTTGGTGGTGCCGATGATATCGCCTTTGTAATTTGGCTCTTGGCTAAACAGATTCAGTTTCATGGCATCCTGCCTGTCCTTGCCCAGATAGGCAATAATATCGGAAACCCGCATGACGCATCCTTCCAAGGTGGCGGGAATCTGTTGCCTTACGGCAGATTTCTCCGTATAGCACTGTTCCATTTTCTGATCTAGCACATGAAAATCTGCGTAAGGCCGGGGGCGATATTCTCCCAGCTCCATTTCCCCATTGTGGCATAGGATGCCATCCAAGGTCTGTAGGCTTAGATTCTGTACGCAGATGGTGTCCAGCAGCCGCACGCTATGTACATTGTGGTTGAAGTACCTTCCGGTATTTCCGTGGTAAAGCTCATTTAACTTGCGCTCCCCCGCATGGCCGAAAGGCGTGTGTCCAATGTCATGCCCTAGGGAAATGGCTTCGATCAGGTCGCAGTTAAGCCCCAGCATGGAGCCGATGTTCCGGGCGATGCGGGAAACCAGCTGGACGTGGAGGGCCCGCCGTGAAATATCGTCATTCTTGTAGAGGGAGAATACCTGGGTCTTATCGGAATAGCGGTTGTAGAAGGGCAGGTGCATAATCTTTTCCGTGTCACGCACGAAAGCGGGCCGCCATAGTTTTGGCTGGTCGTGGCTTGCATCCCGCCGAACAATGTCTTCATCCCGAAAGGCATGGGGATTCATCCAGTGGCTTTTCCTGTCTTGCTTAATTTGCTCCTGCAATTCGATTGCCATATCGTGAAACATATTGCGTCCTCCCTTGCGTGAATATATCAATGACTTAATTAGTCTTTTATATTAATTGAAAGTACGTGTAAGACATTCGCCTCCACACGGAATTTTACTTCATATCCAGCATAGGAAAGCCCGTAAACCCGGGAGGCATCGGCCTGATATGCGGGCCTGGGATCCTGTGCCAGAAGATGGGTCAGCGCGGATAACTTTTCCTCGGGGAAATGATCTTTGCAGGAGGGGGAAATATTGACGGTCAGGGAACTGCGTTCTCCGGAATCCGCAAATCCGCAGGAGGCATCAGGCTGGCTGTCCGCATAGGGAACATAGGGCTTGATGTCATAGATGGGGGTGCCGTCCATCATGTCTATTCCTGACACATGGAGGACGGGGCCGTATTCTTTTTCATATTTGAGGGCATCCAGCTTCACGCAGGAAAGACCGATGCCATTGGGACGGAAGGGGGAGCGGGTGGCAAATACGCCCTTTCTCGTATTTCCTCCTAATTTTGGCGGGCGGACGGAGGGCGTCCAGTCCTGGCGCAACGCCTGGGAGAATTGCCAGAGTATCCATATATGGGAAAATTCCTCTAAGCCCCGAAATGCTTCTTCCCTCCGGAATTTTTCCTGGAAAATGATTTTTCCTGCAAGTTCGGGAACCAGGCCGCTCTGTCTGGGAATCCCGAACTTTTCAGGGAAATCCGTGTAGATATGGGCGATAATCTCTAGTTCCGGCATCGATCCTCTCCTTATATTTAGCAAGCATACTGGCATGCCTTCTTTGCGGGCAACGCCACATGGATTAGTCTGCGGATTGCTTCATGCTTCGCATTCCCGCAATCTTGACGACTGCGCTGGCCATTCTATTCGTTTAATATCTGACTGATGTCATTGATCATCTCCTCGTCCTTCAAGCGGAATAGGAATTCCACTCTTCGAGAGGCATTTTGATTTTCCCTGCCATTGGCATCCAGTACGGGACTGCTAAAGGATTTGCCGTTGGCGGTGACAATCTTGCGGAGACGGCCAACCTGCTCCTGGGATAGCACATTCTTTTCCGTATCCAGGCAGAAGGAAGATACGGAGAGTGCCCGCTTCTGGGAAAGTTCCAGATTGAATAAATAACTTCCCGTGCTGTCAGTGTGTCCCTCGATAATGATTTCCGACACATAATCCTTGAAGTCCTTGCTGGTCAGCACCTTGATATATTTTGGAAGGAATTTCTTTAACAAATCCTCTCCCGTAGTCTTTAGGGAATACTGCCCGGAATCGAAGAGGATGCTGGAATCCAGGGCAATGGAACCGGTCTTGGAGTCTACGGCCACGCTCAGGTCGGAGCCTTCAAATTCCTGCTTCAATGCTTCGATCAGTTCCTTGCGGATGCCGATCAGCTTGTCCAACTGTTCCTGCTGTTCTTCCAGTTGTTCCTGCTGCTCTTCCACCAATTCCTTCTGCGCAATCAGTTCATTTTCCTTCTCCTCGTATACCGTCTGGGATTGCAGGAGGGTAAAAGAGATAATCAGTATAAATATCAGCAATAGTGCTGCCATCATGTCAGAATAGGAGAGCCAGTAACTGGTCTCCTCCTCTTCCCGCCTATGTTTGCCGCGCATAATTTACCTCGTTTCTATGTATTCTGGTATTGCTATTTACCGTGAGTTCTATACCTAGTACGACGAATACTAAATAAAAGACTTAATATACGTTGTACTAGCACATTATTCTGTACAGGTGTTGCTTCGTCCCATGACCGACTGTGAAAACGCTGGCTATGGTTATTCCAAGCCGTCGGCATGATTTTCAAATGTATCCATGGAAGGTTCGGAATGATCTTTATATGTACCCATGGAAGATTCGGCATAATCTCCGTATGCATTTATGGAAGGTTCGGCATGATTTCCATATGCATCTATGGAAGGCTCAGCGAGGTTTTCGTACATATCTACTGACGGCTCATTTTCATCGTATGGATTTCCCGTTGGCTCGGTGCCATTTTCATAAAAGTTTCGGGGGGTGGGCTGCATGGCCTCGGCAATGCAGTCAGCGATTTTTTCTCCCATGGCATCAATGCAATTTACCAATACTTGGATATTGTCACTCTCCGCCTTAGGCAGTACATATTTGTGATAGGTCTCTAAAAATTTGTCCACCGTCCGATAGGCATCTTCCAAGTTCTTCTTATATACGAAGTTAAATATCAAGGAAAATACCATGCCATAAATGGAAGTGTGGAAGGCGATCTTGATGCCGTCCATCAGAGGGGCGATGCTGTTTGTGATTGCCGCCGCCGTGCCGGTATTAAAGTTCTGTAGTCCAAAGGAAAGGCCCACGAAGGTACCCAGGATGCCCAGTCCGGTCAGCACTCCCGGAATGATGCTGAGCATTCCCTTTTTTATCGTGGCATCTATAAAATATTCATTGATGTAGTCCTCGATATCGCAACGCAGTCCGTGTTCGGACAGGATGCTCATTCGCATGCTTTCCAGTTTATATTCGTTGAACCGCTGGTCTAGCAGTTTGTTGTCAAAAAGCTTGGTCTTGTCCTTGTATTTTCGCCATAGATATGCTTCGGATTTGTCAAAGTCAATTTCAATGGTCTGTATGGTGTAGCGCATTCGTGCCACCATCCTGCTTACCGGCATGAAGCACCGGGTGTTTGCCCAGAGGATAATGCATCCAATAATCATAAACATGCAGATGTTTACTACGATATTTACCGGGTCATAGCCGGATCCGCTGAATACGTTCAAGCAGACGGCCACTGCAATCATGATAAAGTAAACTGGGAATAAAATGCCTTCGCTTCCTGTTTTCATAGTGTTTTCCTTCTCCATTCTGTAATTTCCTGTTACTATATGGCAATTCATCGGTCTGAACATGCTCTGATTGGCCTGATGATTGCCAGCGTGCAAAACTATAACATATGTTATTTTCATTATATTCTTTTCTGTGCAGAAAGTCAAAAAATAGACAAAAATCCCCGGGAGACCAGTTCGGAATCAGTTCCCCCGGGGTATTTGCAAGCCGCAGAATTAGGCTAGCACGTCTTTTTGTCGATCTGCGGATTAAAAGCATAGAAATTCCTGCTGTCCAGACTATCCTGTACTCTGCGCAGGGATTCGCCGAAACGCTGGAAATGGACGATTTCTCTCTCTCTCAAGAATCGAATGGGATCGGCGATTTCGGGATCCTTGATAATGCGGAGAATATTGTCATATGTCAGGCGAGCCTTCTGCTCTGCCGCCATATCTTCATACAGATCCGTGATGGTATCTCCGGTACTCTGGAACTGTAGGGAACTAAATTCCTGACCGCCAGCGGACTGGGGCCAGATGCCCAAGGTATGGTCAATATAATATTTGTCAAAACCGGAGGCCTTGATTTCTTCTGGCGTCAGGTCTTTGGTCAACTGGTGAATGATGGCGGCGACAATTTCCATATGGGCTAATTCTTCCGTGCCTGTATCCGTGCCGGTATTGCCCCACGGCGGAATGCCTGAAAATACGGGGGTGTGGCGTGGGGCAAAATTTTTTTACGTAAGTAATTGAGAGAAAAACAGAAGTTTGATATAATAATAACTCAACTTTCCCACCAACAAAGTTGGTACAAACCTTTGAATGTTCAAGCAAAATAATGTTATAAATTGCTTCCTTGACATTAAAACAGCACCTAATCTTTGGTATAATAAGATCACCACAAAATTAAAACACAAAAGAAGAGGTGCTGATCTTATGATAAACCAAACGAGCCAAAATGAAAATACCCAAAATCAATTTTCCAACGCAATCAGGGAACTTCAGATTGGAAAGATGTTGAAAACGGAAGGATCTGGCAGTGTCCAAAAACACTTACTACCGCTTCTTGAATAACGTTTCCTTTAATTGGACGAGGTTCCTTCTGCTCCTGTCTGCAAAAGTGACCGGTGCATTCTGCGCCCTTACCAGACCGAACCGGGTAAAGGTGCTGGTTCTGGATTGCACCTGTCAGGGCAGGTCCCGGACGGGGAGACGGAACCGGCTGCCGGAATGGAAAACGCAGGGTATGTAGAGCCGGAGGAATTTCAGTCGGATAACGTGTACCGTTACTATGCAGAAGAGGGATGCGTACGGATGGTCGGGTAAGTAATCATTTTTTTGTTAAAAGTTTTAAGGAACGGGTATCTGCTGGTGGATACCGGGTGCCCGGTAACGGGCAGTTCTTTTTTTGTTATGGGAAAGAAAAATTTGAAGTTGTATTATGTCGCAAAGCGGTTTATACTGTTTTGTATAAGAAGAAAAGATACATTTTTATAACGCTTTGTCTCAACGCATTGCCTGATACAAAGCCGCATATATAAAATAGGCAGTGAAAAAGGAGGAGCCTATGACAGAATTAAATGAACTGGATTCAACCTGTGGCGTTTCTGACGAGGAACTGACAAGGCGGTTTCATGAAGCGGTGCGGATAGATAATGAGATTAAAAAAATAAAAGGTGCTCCCATTGTAAAATATGACAGGGAAAAGAAGCAGCCCTATTTGGAATATCCGGATGGGAGGAGGGAATATGCCTGATTTGATTAGGAAGCCGGAAATCATCGTTTTTGCAGGTCCGAACGGCAGTGGCAAAACAACAATTACCAAACTGGCAAAGACGATAGAGCCCTATATCAATGCGGATGATATTAAGAAAGTAACATTATGCAGTGATATGGATGCAGCAATTCGGGCAGATAAAATTAGAAATCAGTTGATAGAGCAAAATGAGAGTTTTACTTTTGAGACGGTTCTTTCTACAGAACGCAATCTGTTATTGCTAAAAAAGGCAAAGAATAAGGGGTATTTTATTCGATGTATATATGTATTGACGAGTAATCCCAAGATAAATGTATTGCGTGTCCGGTCTCGTTTTGTTTCAGGCGGACATGATGTTCCGGAAGATAAAATCCTGTCGAGATACAGCAAAGCACTGAAGTTAATTCCCAGTCTTCTGGATGTTTGCGATGTCTGTCATATCTATGACAATACAGACGAGGCATATCGGATATTCAAAAAGAGAAAAGACAGATTTTTTTATTGGGAATCGGAATTTTGGAGCAAAGAGCAGATAGGGGAATTAGTTGGCTTGAAGTTATAAGCGTATCATGGGATAACAGCATAAATAAAAAGGTGTAATGCCGTCTTTGGTTCTGCTACAAAACAGAATCGGGGGCGGTGTTTTTTTACCATTCCCAGCACCGCCGTCTGGCGTTGGTCTGCCCGAGCTCCACAGGCAGGGAGGATAAAAGTCCCCTTTGCCAATCGCTTCCCCCGGGGAAGCCTATTTCCGGCATGCACTTTCTCTCCTTTCTCGCCACGTATTCCGCCCTTCTGCACTGGTTTGCGGCTGTTTTTCAAATGCACGAAAACCCGGGGGATGACAGGAAAATGAGTTTTCCGTGCTGCGGAAGAAAAGTAAGTATGCTAGATACGTATTTTTGTATCTGCTCCAAAATTGTTCAAAGGCAGTGATGAAAAGGGAATCATCATTTTAATAAAATTTACTTCTTTTTCCGAAGGGTTACCCCAGATTAGTTCGGATGGTCTGATTTTCTTATGCTCGCATAAAATCTCAATTTGGGTGGATGAAAGAGGGTAAGGATTTTTATGTTTATCATTTTTGCCGTTTTAAATTCGTGACAGAGCAGAGATGTCACGTTTTCTGTTTGCTGTTAAAATAGAATAGAAAAACTGACCTGCATATAATGTAAAAAGCAGTATCAGGAGGGCTTGTCATGAAGGAAGAAGATTTTGACAGGACAACGACATACAGCGATAAGAATCAGATACCAGCAGAAGCGTGGCGTTCTTTTTATGACGTTTTGGAAAGGGGAATTTACAAAGAATTACATCGAAAAAAAATGCTATCTGACGGGCAGCTTTGCATTTTATTAAAAACGAAGTGACAGCAGTGGAGGTAGTACAAATGGGAAATAAATTGCGGGTTGCAGCATATGCAAGGGTATCAACAGAAAAGGATGACCAAGTTAATTCTTTAACCAGTCAGAAAAGTTATTTTGCAAATTATATCAGCAGTCAGAAGGATATGGAACTGAGTGAGGTATATTTTGATGAGGGAATCAGCGGAACCCAGACAAGCAGGCGTGCCGGATTCAATCAAATGATACAGGATGCCCTTGGCGGGAAATTTCATCTGATTCTGACGAAAGAGGTTTCCCGCTTTGCAAGAAATACGGTGGATACCCTTTCCTATACAAGAAAGCTGAAAGAAGCGGGGGTCGGTGTCATTTTTACGATTGATAACATTGACACCCGTGACAGCGACGGCGAACTGCGTCTGACCATCATGGCCAGTCTGGCACAGGAGGAAAGCCGAAAAACCTCGGAGCGTGTGAAATGGGGACAGCAAAGGCGCATGGAGCAGGGCGTGGTTTTTGGCCGGGATATGCTTGGCTATACAGTTAAGAACGGTGTTTTGTCGATTAACCCGGAGGAAGTGCCTGTCGTCAAA